>NZ_JBAKAZ010000045.1:0-26921 GCF_038155185.1 Psychromonas aquatilis | reverse complement strand
CGTGTCTGTGGATGCGCATTATAGGGATCTTGAGAAGGTAAGCAAGCGTTTTATTATGATTATTTGCAAAAAAGCGTTCGAGTGCTCAATTAACCATCAAAACGTGTATATTCCAAGCAAAAATACGGTTATTTAAGCTTTAAATGACAAGATCAACTGAATAAAGATGATCTTAAGATCTTATGTTTTTAGTGAGTTAAGCCTATTAATGCTTTATTTCGACAAATATAAGCCTGGTAAATAGTAATAAAACCTATAAAAAAATGCCTTTCACACAAATGAAAGGCATTAATGGTTATATCAGTTAGTTTATTGATCCAAGGTTAGTTCGTAAAAACTTACTTTTGCATAGTCTCCTGCATCAACACCATTGTTTGTACATTGAGAAGATCCAACATTACATTGGTTATAGTTCCCTGCTTTAAAGTACATCCAATCATTAGCATAACCTTCATCATATTCATTACCCTGATAATGAGGTTGTGATAAATCTATCTCAGCCGTTTTGATTTCCTCATTTTCTTCACCAATGTTTTTAACAAACGTTAAATGCATAATATTGTTTTGTACATTTACATTATAAGAAAACACTTCACCTAGTTTAATGCCATCTGTTGGCTCTGCGGATCCATCACGTAAATCATATGCACCAAATACATTATGATAAATATCTTTACGCTTTGAATAATTATCGCCTGTCGCATTTATTTCATAACGCCAATACAAAGAACCGTATTGATGATTTGGTAATTTACGATATACAATTTTTAATGGTTCGTTTGTTGAACCATGAATTTGTCCTATCACAGTTGAAAAAGCACCATTCTTATCTGCATTACCACTTGTACTAACCCAATCTACCGATAAGGTTGCAGATAACTCACCACCAATTGAACCATAAGAAGCAGCATCAGGGTTGGCCGTGATAGCAAAATTATTTTTTGGATCTTTATAAGAGGTTGCTAGCATTGCTCGTAATTCACTGCGTGCATTTTTACTATTTGGAGTTGTCATCGCTTTATTCGGTGTGGCAAACACCATTGCACCTGTTGTTGCATCGGTATAGAACCAATCGGGATGTGTATAAGGATCTGTGGTACTGCCTAGTTGTTGTGCCGAAATTTCCATGACTTTACCTGCTCGGTTAGGTTTGTCATCTTCCATAGGAATATTGATTTTCCATTTAGTCAGGTCAAAATTTTGCGATGGCGCTTTATTAGGATCTAATTTAGCCATTAGTGCTGTAGTATTTGCAGTTGCTGGTAAAGGTGTCGTTGCATTAGCGACCTTCCCTGTTGCATAAGCCGCCTGATTATTTGATATTGATTCTGTATTTGCACAGCCCACCAGCAGAGTGGCAATGATCGCACTTAAATATACTTTTTTCATTAGAGTACCTGCTTATCTATAATAGATAATATTTTTGAGTAATAAATCGCAGGCAGTAAATTATAATAATATTGTATTATAAATTGTGATCTTCTCGGAAGATATGAGTGACAAGTTGTTAAATATATAAATTAGAAGATGTTTTGTTAACTCAGTAACAATTATAGTAAAAGAGAAAAGCTATTTATTGCTTTATATTTTCAATAGTGATTAAAAAAGGAGCCTAAGCTCCTTAATCTATTATTATTCGTTTACCTTAGTAAACTTTATGCTTTGTATAAGCAAAGGTAAGCAGTTTGAACAACAACTTTAACATCAAAGCTTGAGTTTGCTTCTACTTCAAATGTTTCACCTGCTTTATAAGTTATCCATTCAGTTGTATCAACTAAACGTACTGTTAAGCTACCGCTTACTACAGTCATGTATTCGTAAGCACTAGTACCGAATGTGTACTCACCAACTTCCATTACACCTACTGTTGCAGGTAATGTTTCACTTTGGAATGCGATTGATTTAACGTTACCATCGAAATATTCATTTGCTTCAAAACTCATTTTAATCCCTTTTTATTTCATGTATTGGTGAATCATTGCGCACAGAGTATGGCGAAGCTGCGCCTAAAACTCAACCCTCGAATTCAGATTGCAGGGTTTCAATCTGCTCCTGCGCTTCCATCCAAAGCATTTCATTTTCTTCCAAAAGCTCTTTTACTTCGCCTTGTTCTTTCAATAAATCTGTCAATTTCTTTTTGTTTTCTTGCTCGTATAATTCGCTTTCGCTCAGCTGTTGCTCAATTTCAGTTAAACGCTCAGAAGCAGTGTCCATTGCTTTTTCAGCGGTGCTTAATTGTTTTTTGAACGGCGTTAGTTTTTTCCTAAATTCAGCTTCTAATCTTTTTTGATCTTTTCGATTAGCACTAACTGATACCACCTTTTCAGCACCTTGTTCTGCTTGCTTTTCCAAACGTTGTTGATCAGATAACCATTGATGGTAATCATCTAAGTCACCAGAAAACGGTTGTACTTTTTTATCATGTACTAAGTAAAGATCATCGATTGTTGTACGTAGTAAGTGTCGATCATGCGATACAACCACCATTGCCCCTTCGAATGCTTGTAATGCAACCGTTAGCGCATGACGCATTTCTAAATCTAAGTGGTTGGTTGGCTCATCGAGTAAAAGTAAGTTAGGTTTTTGCCATACTAACAAGGCCAACACTAAACGTGCCTTCTCTCCGCCTGAAAATGGACCAACAAGATCAAATGCTTTATCGCCCTGAAAACCAAAGCTACCTAAGAAATTACGCAGTGGTAACTCTTTTTCATCTGGTGCTAAACGCGCTAAATGCTGCATTGGGCTTTCATCTAAGTTTAAAAACTCTAATTGATGCTGAGCAAAGTAACCTACCCTCGCATTGGTGTTTATCTCTAACTTACCTGACTTAGGCTTCATTTGATCAGAAAGTAATTTGATCAATGTAGACTTACCGGCTCCATTACGTCCCAATAAACCAATACGACTGCCAGGTACGAGATTTAACTCTATTTTATCTAGGATCAGCAGATCATCGTAACCAGCACTCACTTGATCTAAAGTTAATAACGGCATTGGCAATACTTCAGGCTCTCTAAATGAAAAGCTAAATTGGTTATCTACGTGTGCAGGTAAGATTTGCTCCATCTTTTCAAGTGCTTTAATACGGCTTTGCGCTTGCTTCGCTTTATTCGCTTTATAACGGAAACGATCAATATAACTCTGCATATGATCCATTTGCGCCTGTTGCTTTTCATAGGAAGACTGTTGCTGTACTAGTTTTTCAGCACGTTGACGTTCAAAACTGGTGTAGTTACCCGTGTATTCAAACAATTTATTTTGTTCAATGTGAATAATCTTATCCACAATGCTATCGATAAAATCTCGGTCATGGGAAATGAGGATTAATGTTCCTTGATATTGATGCAGCCATTTCTCTAACCAAATCACCGCATCTAAATCTAAATGGTTGGTAGGTTCATCAAGTAATAATAAGTCAGAAGGACAAAGTAGCGCTTGGGCTAAGTTGAGTCGCATACGCCAGCCACCTGAAAAATCACTCACTGGACGACCCTGTGCTTGCTCAGTAAATCCAAGACCCGCTAATAATTCCGCTGCACGAGATTCAATGGTATAACCACCGGCATTATCTAATAGGATATGCATTTCAGCTATTTTTGTTCCATCATCCGCTTCTTCAGCTTGTTTTAATTTAGCCTGTAGTGCGCGAAACTCATGATCGCCATCGATAACATATTGCAACGCATTCATATCTAATGCAGGCGTTTCCTGTGCAACACTCGCCAAGCGCCAGTGATGAGGAATGGTTAACTCACCCGCATCAACTTGGTGTTGTTGCTTAAGTAGTGTGAAGAAGCTTGATTTACCACAGCCATTAGCCCCTACTAACCCTACTTTTTGCTTTGGGTTAATTGTTGCACTGGCATTTTCAAGTAAAGGCTTCCCGCCACGGATAAATTCTATATTAGTTGCAACAATCATAAATTCAGAGTCTCAGTATTAATCAGGTAAATTAAGGGACGATGATAACGAACTTTGCAAAGTTGAGCCATTATTACTGAAAATGAAAGCCAATTTGTTTATGATGATGTACTTTTTGCTATTTGTGATTGAACTATGTCAGTATCTAAAAATAAAAAACGCTTCATTGCTGGAGCAGAATGCCCGAAATGTAAAACAATCGACAGTATTGCGTTGACAATAGAAAACGCAGTTGAGACATTAACCTGCGTAGCTTGTGATTACACACAAGTACAAACGCCTACTCAGGCCAAATCAGCGACACGTCAATTTGAACAAATAATTGGTGTTTTTGATCCATCTGAGCAAGATAAAGAATAAGAGAGTTAATAATGAAAATTGAAAAGAATGCAGTTGTAGCGATTCACTTTGGTGTTGCTGAGGTAGATGGTAACCCATTAGACAGTACTGAAAATGGCAGCCCACTGGAGTTTATTCAAGGAACTCAATATTTAGTACCAGGCTTAGAGAAAGAGTTAGAAGGGAAAGAAGCTGGCTATAAATTTGATGTTACCCTAGAAGCTGAAGATGCTTACGGTCCTTTCCAAGAAGCATTGGTTCAAGAAGTACCTCGCTCTTTATTTGAGGGGGTGGATGAAATTGAAGTTGGTATGTCATTCCAAGCAGAAACAGAACAAGGTCCTCGTACAGTAGAAGTGACGGGTGTTACTGAAGAAAATGTAAGCATTGACGCTAACCACCCATTAGCAGGTATGTCACTACAATTTGTTGGTGAAGTGGTATCTGTTCGTTCAGCAACAGCTGAAGAATTATCTCATGGACATGTACACAGCGCTAAACCAGAAAGTGACTGTTGTAGCAGCGGTAGTTGCCAAACGCATTAGATAACAACAATAAAATAAGCCATATTGATTAATATGGCTTATTTTTACTGCTTTTACGACTGAAGGCTGAATTACTCTCAGCCTTGATCCTCAATAAAACTCACCATTGTACTCACAAATAGATCAGGTTCGCTAATAAAAGGAGCATGTGCTGATTTATTAAAAATATATTGCTGAGCATGACAACTTAACTTTGCCACTTCCGAAGCATTATTGACTGGCACTAAAGTATCCTTCTCACCAAAAATCGTTAAGCAAGGTAAGGTTAATTCACTAAACTCGCTACGTAAATCAACCTCTTTTAATAAACCTAAACCTGAGATCAAAGCCGATTGATTTGGTTGAGGACTATTTTTTAACAGTGACTTGATAGTAACAATGTCATCTTTTACCGTTTCGCTTCCCATAGCTTGTAAAGAGATAAAGCGGTTTAATACTTTTTCAGGCTGCTTGATCACCTCTTGTTTAAATTGCTCAAAAACCTGCCCTTTTACGCCTAACCATGAGTCTTCTTCAACAAATTTTAATGCAGCACATACTTGAATTAACTTATCCACACGTTCGGGAAAGGCATAACTAATATAGGTCGCGATTAACCCGCCTAATGACCAGCCACACCAAACGGCATTCTTTGGTAATTTATCAAGTAAAGTTGCTGCAATATTTTCTAATGAATAATCCTCAAGACTTTGCTGATTCGCCAAGCCAGGTAAATCCACTAAATAAACACAATAATGTTGGCTCAGCTTTTCTAGTACTGGCTGCCAAATTGCACTACTCATGCCCCAGCCCGGTACTAAAATTAAATTCTTTCCTTTTCCTATTGTGGCATAACCACCTTGCTCTTCTTTAACTTGTTCTATACTCACATTAACCTCAATAGATAATAGGGCATCATTTGATTAGATTTCTTCAACGATTGACTAAATTACATCAAATACTACTCGAAGGTTGTTTACCGAACCATTGCTTATTATGTAATTTACCAAGCGAACAGTCACTTATATGCCGTTATTGTTACGAGACAATGTTAATGCCTCGTCCTTGCTGTTTGCATTGTGGCTGTGGACTAGCAACAACACAAAATTTTTGTGGTGAATGTATTAAACACAGCTTTGAATTTCAACAACTGCACGCTATTGCAGGGTATCAATCTCCATTTCCTGAGCTAATCAAACAATTAAAGTATGACAATCAACTTCTGAATGCTGACCTCTTAGGTTTATTACTCGCTGATTCAATAAAACAACGTTATAGCGCAATGGAGTTATTAACAATTGACTATGTGATAGCGGTTCCTTTACATAGCAAAAAATTAAGAAAGCGCGGCTTTAATCAAGCACAACTGATTTGCGATGCATTAATTCAACACTTACCTATTACAGTACCCTGTCCTCCTTTAATCACGCGTAATAAATTTACTAATGCTCAAGAAGGGCTAACACGTCCACAACGCGCAAGTAATTTAAATAATGCTTTTTCCATTAGCCCTGATAGCAAAATACAACTACAGGGTAAGTATATTGTGTTGATAGATGATGTTGTTACCACAGGTGCGACGATTAATAGCTTATGTAAGTGTTTGTTAGAGGCGAATATAAAGCGGGTAGATGTTTGGTGCATCAGCCGAACAGAGTTAGATTAAGCTTAACAAACAAAGATTTTGCCAGTGCTTATTTCTTTATTATTGATGACAACTTCACTCTTTGCTTTTTAATACCTGCAATTCTCGTTATAATGTTCGAGTAAATTACTCAAGCATAAAGGTTGAACATGATCGAAATTACTCCAGCTGCACAAGCGCACTTTGCAAAACTACTAGAGCCACAAAAAGATGGCACTAACATTCGAGTTTTTGTTATCAACCCAGGAACACCAAAAGCAGAATGTGGTGTATCTTACTGCCCACCAGAAGCGGTTGAAGCTAGTGATACAAGATTAACTTTTGACGCATTTGATGCTTTAGTTGATGAAGTCAGCTTACCTTTCTTAGAAGAAGCTTTTGTTGACCTAGTAGAAGAAGAAACAGGTACACAGCTAACATTAAAAGCACCGAATGCAAAAATGCGTAAAGTAAACGCAGATGCGCCATTAATTGAGCGTGTTGAATATGTGATACAAATTCAAATAAACCCACAATTAGCAAGCCATGGCGGTTTCATTAAGCTAATTGAAGTAACAGAAGATAATGTTGCTGTTATTGAATTTGGTGGAGGCTGTAATGGTTGTTCACAAGTTGATCTAACATTAAAAGAAGGCATTGAAAAAGAATTACTAGAAGAGTTCTCTGGTGAATTAAATGCGGTTCGCGATGTTACGGAACACGCACAGGGCGATCACTCTTTCTATAAATAAGCCTACTTATTTGATGCGGTTATGAGATTTATAAATAACCGCATAATATCCTGACAAAATTAACGTCAATAACACAGCAAAAATCATTTCTTTACCAAGCGCAATAAATAAAGTTGCACAAGTTAAGCTAGCCAAGCCTGCAATCCACTTCCCTTTACCTTTTAATAATTTAACACCAGCAATACCCGCCGCTAAATAAATTAAAATAAACAATCCATTTGCATAAGCAATTAAGTTATCTATTTGTAAATTAAGATACTGACTAATAACTAACATGCTAAAACACAGCAAAATAGCAAAGCTCAGTCCTAAGAAAGCAACACCATGCTTATTCAAGCGTGAGAATGCAGAATGAATTTGCTGCTGTTTTGCCATACTTTGTAATAAACGAGAAAAACCAACAAAATATAAGCTTACTGAAATGAAGCAGGTAAAGAAGCCAACTAAATTAACGAGAATATAACCTTTATGTCCTAAACTTGATTCCACTAGATGTACGACTGAATTAAGATTGCTTTCTTGATCGCCATAAAAACCCATCTGTAACAAACTAATGCTAATTAGACCGTAAACAATCAAGGTAATTGAAATACCGATAAAGATGGTCAGAGGAAAGTCTCGCTCAGGGTTCTTAAAATCATCGGCAATATGTGTAATTGCTTCTATCCCTAAGAAACACCAAAGAATGAATGTCGCAGTTAAGGCAACGTCACCTAAGTTAAATTCAGAAGTCGGTAAAACAAAGGGCTGATTAAGTTGACTATCAATAGAAGAGAATAAGAGCGTACTTACAATCACGACACTTAATATAGATTGGATACTAGCAGCTGTTTTTAACCCTAATAAGTTAATCACAAACACCAACCCTAATATACTAATGGCAATCAGGGCTCTATGATCAACGCCCTGCGAAAACAACTGAGCTTCTATTAACGCATTTTGTAAGAAGTTAGCTGCGGTCATAGCAATAACAGGAGTGCCTAATGCAACCACCCAAATAAACAACCAACTCACGAGTCGGGAACTACGCTCACCAAATGCTTGTTGTACATAATAGGCAGTACCGCCAGCATGTGGGTAATACTTACCTAATTGAGCAAACGTAAAAACAATCGGAACAATCAATAATCCCATAATAGCCCATGCCAACAATGACCAACTACCAGAGATTTGTGCGGCAATAGCAGGGATAATGAATACGCCAGAGCCCAATAAAGCAGAGACGAGCATTGCAACACCTTGCATTACCGATAGTTTTCCTGTTTTTAACATACTTCACCCAAAAAAAGTCCAATGTATCATCGGGCGTAGTTATAACCCAAGTTAAAACAAAACTAAATAAAATAAAACTAACAAAATTAAGCAAAGCAATAAAAAATGCGCTATAGGGACACTTTCTCTTCAAAAGTGTGGAGTTTGTCAAAATAAAGCGGGCATTTTATAAACAAATGCAGTAGAATGCGCCTCCCTCGCAATAGGATCCATCTAAGCGAAGCAAAATATTCAGAGTAAAACCTACTACGCGGATTGATTTCGCGAAAAGTTAATGGACCACGTTTAACAATATTAAATTGTTAGGCTGATGTAGGTATAGGCTGAATTTAACGCACATTCGAGCAATGTGCAGCACTTTATAAACTCAAGAGGCCACTTATGTCAGAGTCAGAAAATCAACAAGCAGGACCAACTTTTCAAGATCTAAACTTACCAGAATCAATCGTAAAAGTTGTAACTGAAATGGGTTACGAATCACCGTCTCCAATTCAAGCACAAACTATCCCACACCTATTAAGAGGTGAAGATGTATTAGGTCTTGCACAAACAGGTACGGGTAAAACAGCGGCATTCGCATTACCACTATTAGCTAACATCGATGTGTCTAAAAACCATCCACAAGTATTGGTTCTAGCACCAACACGTGAATTAGCAATCCAAGTAGCAGAAGCATTCCAATCGTATTCTCGTCATCTACGTGGCTTCCACGTAATGCCTATCTACGGTGGCCAAAGCTACAATATCCAGTTCAAACAATTAGCACGTGGACCACAAGTTGTTGTTGGTACACCTGGTCGTATCATGGACCACTTGAAACGTAAAACACTAGACCTTTCAAACTTGCAAGCATTAGTATTAGATGAAGCAGATGAAATGTTACGTATGGGTTTCATTGATGACGTTGAAACGATCATGAAAGAGATGCCAGAAAAGCGTCAAACAGCTCTTTTCTCTGCAACTATGCCTGATCAAATTAAACGCATTACTAAGCGTTACATGAACAACCCAACAGAAGTTAAGATTAAAGCTAAAACATCAACAGTTTCAAACATCGAACAAAAATGTTGGATTGTACGTGGCGTTAACAAATTAGACGCATTAACACGTATGCTAGAAACTGAAGAGTTTGATGGTGTAATCATCTTTGCTCGTACTAAAACAGCAACGGTTGAATTAGCAGAGCGTTTAGAAGCACGTGGTTACCGCAGTGCTGCACTAAACGGTGATATGAACCAACAAACACGTGAGCGTGCAATTGCCCGCCTTAAATCAGGTAGCCTAGACATTCTAGTTGCTACAGATGTTGCTGCACGTGGTCTTGATGTTGAGCGTATCAGCTTAGTAGTTAACTACGATATCCCAACTGATACTGAATCTTACGTTCACCGTATAGGTCGTACTGGTCGTGCTGGTCGTACAGGTAAAGCAATCTTATTTGCTGCACCACGTGAGCGTCGTTTATTACAAGCAATTGAACGTGCAACTCGCCAACCAATTACTATTATGGACCTACCAACACGTGATGAAGTAACACAAACACGTATTGATAACTTCCAAAAACAATTATTTACAACTTGTGAAAGCGAAGATTTAACATTCTTCCGTGATTTATTCGAACAAGTTAAAAACAATACTGAAATTGATGAGTTAGATCTTGCTGCAGCATTATTATTACTTGCTCAAAAAGAAAAACCATTACAACCAGTAGAAGAAAAATTCGTAGAACCACGTAGCAATGATCGTGAATTCTCTCGTGGTGATCGCCCTCGTCGTGATCGTAATGACCGAAATGACCGTTCACGTGGTGAGCGTAACAATCGTAGTGAAGATAAGCCTCGTGGCCGTGGCCGCCCTACTGACGTTGAACTAGAAATGTTCCGTTTAGATGTAGGTCGTGAGCATGGTGTACAAGTGAAAAATATCGTAGGTGCAATCGCTAACGAAGCAAATATCAATAGCCGCTTTATCGGTGATATTCGTTTAAACAACGATCACTCAACTATCGAGTTACCAAAAGGTATGCCAGCTGAAACACTAACGCATTTAAAAAATGTTCAAGTATGTAAACGCCCATTAAACCTTAAAAAATGCTAATCTAATTAGTATTAAAACGAAGGAGGCTTAAGCCTCCTTTTTTTATATCTAATAGTCATAAAAAAGGCCGCTAACTTACATTAGCGGCCTTTTAGTATTTATTGAATCGTATTATTTCTTTTTAACTGGTCGTTGCCAACCTTCAATATTACGTTGCTTAGTACGTGATACACATAATGCATTATCAGGTACATCATTCACTATCGTAGTACCTGCGCCTGTTGTCGCACCATTACCAATGATCACAGGAGCAACGATTTGACAATCACTACCAACAAACACATCATCACCAATAATCGTTTGATGTTTATTCGCACCGTCATAATTACACGTGATCACACCAGCACCAACATTAACACCACTACCAACTTTGCTATCACCAATGTAACTCAAATGCCCACATTTAGTTCCTTCACCTAATGACGACTTCTTCACTTCCACAAAGTTACCAATATGAACTTCGTTAGCAATCACAGTATCAGGACGAATACGTGCCAGTGGTCCAATTGATACACGTTGCCCAATCTCAGCCCCTTCGATAATAGAATGAGCTTTAATCTCAGTATGATCAGCAATCGAACAATTAGTTAAGATACAGCCAGCACCAATTTTTACACCATTACCTAGCGTCACTTTCCCTTCGATAATCACATTGATATCGATATCAACATCTTGACCGCAAGTTAATTCACCACGAAGGTCAAAACGACTTGGGTCACGCAGCATTACACCACTTAATAATAACTGGTTTGCTTTGTCTGCTTGATATGCTCGCTCTAAATTAGCAAGTTGTAGGCGATTATTCACCCCTTCCACTTCGAATGCATTTTCTGGTTGAACAGTTTCAATAGATAGCCCTTCTTGATAAGCCATCTGGATAATATCCGTTAAATAAAACTCACCTGCCGCATTATCATTTGATAAAGCAGGTAACCAGCGGTTCAAAGCAGCTGCATCAGCCACTAAAATACCGGTATTAACTTCGTTAATTGCTAATTGCTCTGGATTAGCATCTTTTTGCTCAACAATACCAACAACTTGTCCGTTATTGCGTTCGATACGTCCATAGCCTGTTGGATCATCTAATTTAATCGTTAATAAGCCAATACCACCTTCAGGTTGTACCGCGACTAAATTTTGTAATGTTTTCTCAGAGAGTAAAGGAACATCCCCATAAACAATTAATATTTTTTCATCTTTCTTAAAGTAAGGTAATGCCATTTGCATTGCATGGCCAGTGCCTAGTTGCTCTGTTTGTTCAATCCAATTTAGCGCATTATCTGAAATATTCTGCTTCATCATATCGCCACCGTGACCATAAATAAGGTGTAGATTGTCAGAGCCAATACCTTTTACTGTGTCAATTACATGCTGAACCATTGGCTTGTCAGCAATTTTATGTAACACCTTAGGTAACAGAGAACGCATACGAGTACCTTTACCGGCAGCAAGAATAACAACACTTAAAGACATAGTAATAACCTTCATTGAGATAAAAAATATCAGCAGTTTAACGGAATTTTATATAAGAACGTATAAAAAATAATACAGAACAATACAAGAAGAGATGCGTTTTAAGAAAGTTGTTACTAGGATCGTGAATCACGGTACAAAAAAGTAACAACTTTCTTCTTAGAAAAGTATTATAAAATATTAGATAAGAACTTTTGTAGCCTTGGGTGATTAGCAACTGTTCCAAATATATTTTCAGGGATATCGTCGACTAATAACTCCCCCTCTTCCATAAATAAAACACGATCAGCCACTTCATTAGCAAAACCCATTTCATGGGTTACAACAACCATGGTCATCCCTTCCGCTGCTAAAGACTTCATTACATCTAATACTTCACCCACCATTTCTGGATCAAGCGCAGATGTAGGTTCATCAAATAGCATAACATCAGGTTTCATTGCTAAAGCACGTGCTATCGCCACCCTTTGTTGCTGCCCGCCTGAAAGTTGAGTTGGATAAATATTAATTTTTTCAGCAAGACCAACACGTGTTAATAACGTTTCAGCTTCTTCTTCCACTTCAACTTTAGAGCGATTAGATACTTTTAATGGCGCCAACATAACGTTTTCTTTAACAGATAAATGAGGAAATAAATTAAATGATTGAAATACCATTCCTATATTTTCTCGTAATGTATTTATATTGGTACCTTCATCATACATAGTCACACCATCAACCATGATACTGCCACTAGTGATAGTTTCTAATTGGTTTAAAGTACGTAAATAAGTTGATTTACCTGAGCCAGAAGGACCGATAATAACGACCACTTCGCCGCGCTTAATATTAGTCGTAACATTCTTTAATGCGTGGCATCCATTAGGGTAAATTTTATCAATATTTTTGGTCACGACAATATCGTCACCAGTATAATTTTTGTTAGTCATTGCTTGCTAACCTCTTCTCAATACGTTGAATTACCCAAGATAAAGTTGATGTTAGTAACAAGTACAATACTGCCACTGTAAACCAAACCTCAAAGGTAGCAAAACTACCACTAACTACTTCCCTTCCCGCTTTAGTTAAATCAGTAATTGAAATAACAGAAACAAGTGAAGAATCTTTGATCAAAGTAATCAGTTGTCCAGCCATCGGCGGTAATGTGCGTCGAAAAGCTTGCGGTAAAATGACATAAATCATTGCTTTAGGATAAGTCATGCCTAATGAACGAGCCGCTTCCATTTGCCCAACTGAGATAGATTGAATACCTGAACGTAAAATCTCAGCTACATAAGCACCTGTAAAGACAGATAGCGCAACCACACCTGCTGTAAACTTATCTAAATCAAATACCGTCCCTAAGAAGAAGTAAACGATAAATATTTGTACCAGTAAGGGGGTCCCACGAATTATTTCAATGTATAAGATAGCTAGGTTTTTAAAGAATGGGTTAGCCGATATCCGCATTAAGGCCGTTATTAAACCAATAGCAATTGAAAATAATAAAGAGATAACAGAGATCTTAAGGGTCATATATAGACCGTCTAATAAAAGACCGGATCGCACACTATCAACACGAGCAATTTGATCACCCTCGTAAATAAAATCACCTTCAGACACAAGCAATTGACTTGCATTAGAGATAACCGTATCTGGATCCCCATTATCATAAGTTAAGGTAAGCGTTCCTGCTGCATCCACACTTGCTGTCGCATCGCCTTGCGCAATAATATCCATTGGCGATGTATCAATAATATAAGGCCAAACTAAATGCCATTGCCATTTGTAATTTATGCTTTGAGAGGCAACATAAACACCAGCAGAGATAAGGCCGATTGTAAAAATAAATAGCAAATGCCATTTTAAATTATTCGTTTTTTTGTTCATTAAATTCACCAAAAACAAAAAAGAAAAAACCAGAGGTATGCTCTGGTTTTATAGGGGAGTTGTTAAAAAGATTACTGAACTTGACTTAACCAAGCATCACTTTTAAACCATTTATCATAAATACGTTGGTAATCACCATCGCCTTTAATCTGTCTAAGGAAGTTGTTAAGGAAATTCAACATATCTGGATCGCCTTGTTTAACAGCCCAACCTAGTGGTTCATATGTGAATGGTTCAAGAATTGAAGTTGTTTTACCTTTTGACTGAGCGGCATAAATTGAGATAAATGGCATATCGTAAATCATGGCATCTGCTTTACCATTAACTACTTCTAATGCAGCATCTGTTTGTGTTTCGAATGCATTGTATGTTGCTTTAGACAACATTTTTTTAATCACTTGCTCGCCAGAAGTACCTAATTTAGCAGCAATAGTAAACTCTTCGCTATTTAGGTCTTTGTAGCTAAGTACCTTACCTTCGTGTTTTGGATTTAATAGAATAGATTGGCCAACAGTAATGTATGGGTCAGCAAAGTTTACACGCATGTTACGTTTTGCATTGACCGTCATACCAGCCATAATAATGTCACACTTACCTGTTAATAACGCAGGAATAATACCATCCCATGCAGTATTAACTGGTACGTATTTCACTTCCATTTGTTTTGCCATTAACTTACCTAAGTCAACATCAAAACCAATGAACTGACCGTTTTTAGCTTTCATTTCAAACGGCATATAACCGGCATCGAAACATGCTCTTAATTCACCAGATTCACTGATATCATCTAAAGTGCCTGCATTTGCAAAACCAGCAGAAAGCGCTAACAGAGAAGAAGCTGCGACGAGTTTCCCGAGTTTATTTTTCATTTAAAAAATCCTTTTTTTGATTTAAATTTTAATCGTAGTATTGAGTAAAGTGACCTGTCCACTTAAACTACTTCTTTTTGATACATTACATAAGCAAAAGATACGCCAACAATCCTAGTCACACGTAAAAACTAATTGTGATAAATTTAATATAAAAACAATTAGTTAAATATAAAATATAGATTACAGACGTTGAAAGCGACTATAAACAATATTTTATGATGATACCTTAAGGTAAACACTTTTTTTACATTAGCACTAATTTAAGGCGATCGCACCACAAAAGTGCGATAGATGTGAGTTAATATATAACACACTCTTTGCCTTTTTCTTTTATATTCCCCACTGTTTGCAACCTTCAAAAACATCCAAACTAAGTATCACTGTTATTTTTTACTATAATAAATGGCTACTTTTTTGCATAATCATTAATAAGAACTCACCACTTTATCAACCAATAGGCCAAGTCATGAAACAAAAAATACTACAAGAGATGCGTGTATTAGCAGATATTGATATAGAAAATGAAATTCAACGACGTATTAGCTTCATCCAAAAAACATTAAAAAATGCTTATTGTAAAACACTCGTTCTTGGCATCAGCGGTGGCGTTGATTCAAGTACTGCCGGACGACTATGTCAGCTAGCAGTAGAGGAATTAAATGAACAAGAAAATAGCAAAGAATATCAATTTATTGCTGTTCGCTTACCTTACGCAATACAAAAAGATGAAGATGAAGCACAACTTGCAGTGAGCTTTATTCAACCAACAAACTGTATCTCAGTAAATGTACAAAGCGGTGCTGATGGCATTCATGAAAGTACATTAAGTGCTTTACAAGATGGCCAAGTAAAAATCAAAAATGGCGTGAGCTTGGATTTTGTTAAGGGCAATGTAAAAGCGCGTATGCGTATGATTGCTCAATATGAGATTGCAGGTTTAACAGGCGGTTTAGTTGTTGGTACTGATCACAGCGCAGAAAACATTACAGGTTTTTATACCAAACATGGTGATGGTGCATGTGATTTAGCTCCTTTATTTGGCCTAAGTAAACGCCAAGTAAGAGCATTAGCAAAACAACTAGGTGCACCAAGCTTATTAGTTGAAAAAGCACCAACAGCTGATTTGGAAGAAGACCAACCACAACTTGAAGATGAAGTCGCGCTAGGTATGACTTACGATCAAATTGATGATTTTTTGGAAGGCAAAGCCGTTTCACAAGAAGTCGAAGATAAGTTAATTGCCATCTACTTACGCACCCAACATAAACGTCAACCTACCCCAACTATTTATGATGACGAGTAAATAAGATACCTACTTACCTTGATAATTTGGCAGCAATGTTAAAGTTCAAGGTAAGTATTGATATTTTTTAACTGAAAATCATCAAATCACTAGCCTTAATAACACCTCTAATGTTAGATTCAGTACTCGATTAATGATTAATCGTTTTATTTGAAACTATTAAATTTAAGGAAATATAGACCATGAAAAAAGTGGGTTTAGTTGGTTGGCGCGGTATGGTTGGATCTGTTCTTATGCAAAGAATGCGTGAAGAGAATGATTTTGCAACGATTGAGCCTGTATTTTTCACCACCTCACAAGTTGGTCTTGCGTCTCCTGAAGTTGGTAAACCAACCGACACTTTAAAAGATGCTTCTTCAATTGAAGCGCTATCTGAAATGGATATCATCATTACCTGTCAAGGTGGTGATTACACTAACTCTGTTTATCCAGCATTACGTGAAAGCGGTTGGGACGGTTACTGGATCGATGCCGCTTCTTCATTACGTATGAAAGATGACAGCATCATCGTATTAGACCCAGTAAACAAAGATGTGATTCAACAAGGTTTAACTAACGGCATTAAAACTTACGTTGGCGGTAACTGTACCGTTTCACTGATGCTATTAGCACTAGGTGGTTTATTTGAAGCAGACCTAATTGATTGGGTTGCGCCACAAACTTACCAAGCAGCGTCAGGTGCAGGTGCACGTAACATGCGTGAACTAATCAGCCAAATGGGTGCAATTGAAGCATCTGTTGCAGATAAACTTGAAGATCCAGCTTCTGCTATTTTAGAAATCGACCAACAAGTTGCTGATTTCATCCGTAGTGATGCATTACCAACTGAACAGTTTGGTGCACCACTAGCAGGTAGCTTAATCCCATGGATTGACGTACCTATGCCTTCTGGTCAATCGAAAGAAGAATGGAAAGCACAAGTTGAAGCAAACAAGATTTTAGGCACTAGCGATAAGCAAACACCAATTGATGGTTTATGTGTACGTATCGGTGCAATGCGTTGTCATAGCCAAGCAATGACTATCAAACTGAAAAAAGATGTGTCTGTTGAAGAAGTTGAAAAAATCTTAGCATCTCACAATGAGTGGGTTAAAGTGATTCCGAATGAACGCGAAGCTACAGTTTCTGAACTATCTCCAGCGAAAGTAACAGGTACATTAAGTATTCCTGTTGGCCGTATTCGTAAACTTGCGATGGGTCCTGAGTACATCAGTGCATTCACTGTTGGTGACCAACTACTATGGGGTGCAGCAGAGCCACTTCGTCGTATGCTAAACATTTTACAAGAAGCATAAACGCCGCTTCTTAAATAACAAAAAAGGCCTCTGATGAGGCCTTTTTTTATGAGAACTTATAAACCAACGCTAAAATCACTAAGCATAAGCCAAAATAACGTTAGTCCCTCACTATAAGAATTATCAAAATGGTAAGTTAAGGTTATTATTCGCCTTTTTTGCTTCTTGCTAATAAGTCCATTGCAGCTTCTTTTACTGCTTTACCTTGATAAAGAACGTAATAGATTTGTTCACAAATTGGCATTTCTATATTTGAGCGTTTAGCTAAGTTATATACTTCTTCCGTATTACGGAAGCCTTCAACAACTTGACCAATTTCAACTTGTGCTTCTTCTATCCCTTTACCTTGACCAAGTGCTAAGCCAAAACGACGGTTACGAGATTGATTGTCTGTACAAGTTAAAACCAGATCGCCTAATCCAGCCATCCCCATGAAAGATGAGTCTGTCGCACCTAAAGCGGTACCTAAACGAGTTAGCTCTGCTAAACCTCGGGTAATTAATGCAGTACGTGCATTCGCACCAAAACCTAGGCCATCAGCTAAACCTGCACCAATCGCAATAACATTTTTAACCGCGCCACCTAATTGAACGGCAGTAAAATCGTCTGAGAGATAAGTTCTAAAGTTACTTTTATTATGGAACAAATCAGCTATATGCTGGGTAAATTCAATATTCGTACCTGCAACAGCAACTGCTGTAGGTAGTCCTTTCGCCACTTCCATCGCAAAAGTTGGACCTGAAATAACAGCCAGTGGGTAATCCTCACCAACGATATCTCGTGCCACTTCTTGCAGTAGTCGACCTGTTTCAGCTTCTAAGCCTTTGGTCGCCCAAGCAATACGATGCCCTGGTCTTAGTAAAGGTTTTACTTGTGATAACACTAAACCAAAAACATGGCTTGGTACCACAAGTAAAATAGTATCTGTTGCAGCCACACATGCGGCCAAATCAGATTCTGGTTGCAATGCATCAGGAAAAGTAACCCCTGGTAAAAAACCTTTGTTTTCGCGATCTGTCTGTAATCGTTGTATGTGATCCGCTTGATGTCCCCAAATTAATGTTTGGTGGCCATTGCGAGCCAATGAAACAGCTAATGCAGTACCGTAAGATCCTGCACCTAAGACTGAAATCGCGATGTTTTTTTCCATGAGTTATCCTAATGACTAATTGCGAATTAAGAGTTTAACTGCTCAGCTTCAACTTCTTTATTTTGTAATGCTTGTTGGAATAAAGCATCAAAGTTTACAGGTGCTAAGTTTAATTGTGGGAAAGTACCACGTGTAACTAAACTTGAAACTGCTTCACGCGCATATGGGAATAAAATATTTGGGCAAAATGCATTTAAACAATGAGCCAGCTGTTGGCCTTCAAGTTGTGAAACAGCAAAAATACCTGCTTGTTGAACTTCACATAAGAAAGCAACATCGCCATCTACGCTTGCAGTAGCAGTTAACGATAATGTCACTTCATATACACCTTCGTCTAACTTTTGCGATTTTGTATCGATATCCATTTTAACTTCAGGCGCCCACTCTTTTTTGAATACTTCAGGTGAGTTAGGGCATTCAAAAGAAATATCTTTAACGTAAATGCGTTGGATGTTGAATTCTACTTGTTGTTCTTGTTGCTCAGACATGATCTTCCCTTAAATTTAAATATTGAGTTTTATAAACTAGCTTAATAGCTCATCAAGTTTTTCAGCACGTTCTAGTGCATATAATTCATCACAGCCACCAATCGGTGTACCATTGATAATGATTTGTGGAACCGTTGTGCCACCGGTAATTTTTGTCATATTAGGACGAAGTGAACGATCAGATACATCGATTTCTTCGTAGCTAACTTGCTTATGATCCAATAATTGCTTTGCGCGTTGGCAGTATGGGCAATATGGAGTGGTATACATTGTAATAGTAGCCATAGTTATTTACTTCTTAGTTGTTGGTAAATTTGCAGCAGTCCAGCCACTCATACCTGGTGATAAGCTATATACTTTCTCAAAACCAGCAGTTACTAGTTTTGCGGCAGCTCCAGAAGAACGCGCCCCTGTTGCACATACAACTATAATGGGGTTGTTTTTCTTATTTTCAATGATATTCAGTTTGCCTTCATTGATTTGTGATAAAGGAATGTTTTTTGCGTTTACTACATGACCCTTTTTAAACTCTTCAGCGGTACGAACATCAACAACAACAGCATCTTCTTTATTGATTAATAAAGTCGCTTGTTGAGGGTTTATCCCTTTAAACTTGCTAAATTTATCTTTAAACACGGTCGTTAATAGCATTACTGCAATCACTATCCAGGCAATAGATAACATTAAGTTGTTAGAAATAAAATCCATATACTCTTGCATAACTTGTTTCTTCTTATAAAAGGTTAAATTTGAACCTGAGTATACCCTGTGAAAAACAGAATATCAGCCTTGAGATTTAGATTAATAAATGAAATGTGCTTTTTTAGGGCCATTTTAAAGTTGCTTTGATCTAACTCTAGGCTTTTTCAGTGACAAGACGCACAAATGTTGTAAAATCAAAGTGGAGATAATTTGGACATTATACCAAGACATTAAAAGAGGTTTAAAATGACAATGACTAAAAAACCACTAGTTTTATTAATTCTAGATGGCTGGGGAAATCGCGCAGACACACCAGATAACGCGGTATCTAATGCTAAAACACCAGTACTTGATCAACTATGCAAAGACTACGCAAACGGCCTTATTTCAGCGTCAGGTATGGATGTAGGTTTGCCAGATGGTCAAATGGGTAACTCAGAAGTTGGCCACACTAATATCGGTGCAGGTCGTACTGTTTACCAAAGCTTAACAAAAGTAACGAAAGCTATCCAAGATGGCGACTTCTACGAGAACCCAGTTTTTGTTGAAGCGATAGATAAAGCCGTTGCTGCAGATAAAGCAGTACATATCATGGGCTTGGCTTCACCAGGTGGTGTTCACTCTCACGATGAACATATCCTAGCAGCGATCGAACTAGCAGCAAAACGCGGCGCGACTAAGATTTTTGTTCACGCATTCTTAGACGGACGTGATACCCCACCACGTAGCGCAGCAGATACACTAGCAAAATACGAAGCAAAATATGAAGAGCTTGGCGTAGGCCGTACTGTTTCTTTAGTAGGTCGTTACTTTGCAATGGACCGTGATAATCGTTGGGATCGTGTTGAAGAAGCATACAACGTATTAACGGCAGCAAAAGGTGCATACACAGCTGATAGCGCACAAGCAGGTCTAGAAGCAGCTTACGCACGTGACGAAAACGATGAGTTTGTGAAAGCAACAGTAATCGGTGAAGCAGCACCAATGAATGAAGGTGATACAGTATTATTCTTAAACTTCCGTGCTGACCGAGCGCGTGAATTAACATACACATTTACAGATGAAAACTTCAGTGGCTTTGAGCGTGCAGTTGTACCAAGCATCCATTTCGCTACTTTAACTGAATACGCAGCAGACATTAAAGCACCAGCAGCTTACCCAAGTGAAGAGCTTACTAATACGCTAGGTGAATGGTTAGCTAAGAAAGATAAAACACAATTACGTATCTCTGAAACAGAAAAATACGCACACGTGACTTTCTTCTTTAACGGCGGTGTTGAAGATGAGTTTGAAGGTGAGCAACGTTCTCTAATTAGCTCTCCAGCAGTAGCAACTTATGACCTACAACCAGAAATGAGCTCAGCTGAACTAACTGAAAAATTAGTTGGCGCTATTAAGAGCGATGAGTATGACGTTATCATTTGTAACTACCCGAATGGTGACATGGTAGGCCACACTGGTGTATTTGAAGCCGCAGTGAAAGCATGTGAAGCCGTTGATTCGTGCATCGGTGAAGTAGTAAGTGCCCTACAAGAAGTGGGCGGTGAATGTCTAATCACAGCTGACCACGGTAATGCAGAGCAAATGGTTGACCCTGATACAGGCGGCATCCACACTGCACATACAAACTTACCAGTACCATTTATCTACATGGGACGTGAAGCAACAATTGCTGAAGGTGGTCGTCTATGTGATATCGCACCAACAATGTTATCATTAATGGGATTAGAGATTCCAAAAGAGATGACAGGTCAACCAATCATTACTGTTAAGTAATTATTGTTGATACGCTGATTCAGGTGTCCCATTAAACGGGCACCTGAATTATTATAAATAATGTTTTAACACTTCATCTACCCATCATATGTTTATAAGGCCCTACATCACAGTGATACGTAATACTCTTTATCACAACAAGCTAAAACGCTTACGTAAATTACTTTGTTTATGCGTCTTCAGCATGATGTTAAGTGCTCCCTATGCAACCGCAGCTAATTTAAATAGTTTGCAAACGCAGATTACTAAAAGTAAACAAACCAAAGCACAAATTGAAAAACAACAAAAGCAGCTTGAAAAAGAGCTAGCACAAAGCGAACAAGCGATTGCCAGTGCCTCATTAAAAGTAAATCAAACTAAAAATGCGATCACTAAAGCACGCTCATCATTAGCCACCTTACAAAGCAAAACCGCGCAATTAAAAGCCAACAAAAGAAAACAACAATCACTCTTAGAGCAACAGCTAACCAGCGCTTATATGAGTGGTGAAAATGACTTACTTAAACTATTACTTAATCAAGAAGATTTAAGCAAATTATCACGCGCTAAAGGTTACTATGACTACCTCAATCAAGCGCGATTAGACAGTATCGACGACTTAGCGTCAGCGCAAAAAGAACTAGAAGATAATGAAAAGAAACAGATTCAAACCATCGAATCATTAAAAAAATTACATAGCGAACAAAGAAAAACACAACAGATAGTTAATCAAGAAAAAACCAAACGAGACCGTGCACTTAAGGCATTAAAAAAAGACATTAACTACCAGAATAAAAAAATAGCCGAACTTAGCCGTTCAGAGCAAGCATTAAAAGCACGCTTAAAAAAAGCAAGAGAAGAACGTAAAGCACGAGAAGCACGTAAAGCAAGGGAACTTGCTGCCGCTGCTGCTGAGAAAAAAAGAGCAGAACAAGCACTCACCAAGTTTTCTTCTCAAAAGGGTAAGTTAGCATGGCCAGTGAACGGCCGAGTACTCAACCATTTTGGTGGCGCACGTAGTAGCCAAGTAAAATGGAAAGGCATGCTCATCTCTGCAAATGAAGGCGAAAAAGTACAAGCCGCTGCTGCAGGACGGGTTTTATTTGCAGGTTACTTTAAAGGTTATGGAATGGTGGTCGCACTAGACCATAACGATAATTACATTACCCTCTACGGATACAACCAAACGCTACTTCATAAAGCTGGCGACCGAGTTTATAAAGGAGAGGCGATTGCCTTAGCGGGACACAGTGGTGGCCAAGATAGAACCAGTCTGTATTTTGAATTAAGCCATAAAGGAAAAGCACAAAACCCACTGCCATGGTTATCGAGAAGGTAAATAAACATTGAACCCTACTCTGATAAAATGCAGTAAATGGCTTTGTTTTTTTTTACTTGCTAGTTACGTTCATAACGTCTTTGCTAATACCGGGAAAATAGCGATCATCATCGATGATATCGGCTACAACCGCCATAACAAAGACTTTTTAGCACTACCAACACCCGTTACATTTGCTATTTTACCTTTCACCCCGTTTGCACAAAAAATGGCAAATGCAGCACATCAGCAACAGCGCGACATAATGTTACACATTCCAATGCAAGCTCACTCCCAAAATCATTTATTAGGAGAGAGCGCGCTAACAGAGAACATGACTAAAACACAACTCCAGGCAACATTAAATACAGCTTTAGCAGAGTTACCTCATGCGATTGCAGTCAATAATCATATGGGGAGCCTGTTAACAGAAAATAAATTAGCCATGCAATGGGTGATGGAATATCTGTTTAAACAGGAAATATTTTTTGTAGATAGCCTAACCTCGTCAAAGAGTGTCGCGGCAGAACAAGCCAAGCTAGCAGGTTTGCCTTTAGTAAAGCGAAACATCTTCTTAGATAACATTCGCACGCCAGCGGCCATGGAGAAGCAGTTCCAACAAGCAATACAACATAGTCATCATCACCCAATGACCATTATTATTGGTCACCCTTATCCTGAAACACTGGCTTATTTATCACAACGTTTACAGCAACCAGATAATCAATTTCAACTAGTTACATTAACCGAGTTGATCACGGAACAACAAGCTGTATTACCAGCTAAAAAAGCACCACCCCCAGAAAATAATGATCTAAATATAGATTCAACAACCTTAATAGTTCAATAAAAAGAGTGAATTATCCATGCGTTTATCCGTTTTTATAGCCAACACCCTATCAACACAATTACTCACAGACTTACAGAAAATTTATGCTGACTACTTACCACCAGCGGCATTAACAGAGAAAGCAATCAGCAAGTTAATAGCAGAGCCTACAACTCGCTTATATATGACAATGTTTAATGACCGTCATATTGGCGCTGCAAAAGTCAGTATTGAAGGTTCACAAGCAACCTTAACTCAGCTAACAGTGCGAGACTTAACACGTCGACGTGGCGTAGGAAAAAACCTACTAACACAGATACAAAAATCTTTAAGTGCGGATAACATCACGCACATACGATATGATTTACAGGAAGTAAGTGAAGTTGATTTACTGGCTACAACTGCTTTTTTATTGGACAGTGGGTTTGATGTGGAAGAAAAAATAGCAACTAAGCATATCTAATCGCCAATAACAAAAAACCACACTGAGTGTGGTTTTTAATTTAACAGGATAATTTAATACTAAGCGCTACAACAAGCACTTAATAACAAACCGTCAGCATTAATGTCCTGCGATAGGAAAGTCGCCTAGCATCATGCCTAGAATAGCTTGCATACGCGTAGAGTCTGCTCGGTCTTCCTCTAAATCAACAAAACCTTGCACTGCAGAACGCCAATAAATTACTTTTTCTTGATTATCTAAAGCCGCTAAGATGAAAGAGCCCTTCTTGTAACGAGGATCATTCGCCGTTGCTCTTTGTAAACCAGGTAATACACCAAAGCGCTGTTGTATCTCTTGGTCAGCAATCGCATCTTCTAAGGCAAACAAAAAGCCAATCACAACATTTGCTTTAGCAGGATCAGGTTCATAGCGATACCCTTTTGTTTCCATATACTCGATGATTTGCTCACGAATATAAGCTTTTGACTCTTGATCATCATGACCCGGAATAGCAGATAACACTCGGTTATAGTCTTCACTCCATGTAAATGTCTCAAATGCAGGTAAAACATCAGAAGGATTACCGCTGCTTACCATCAGTAAACGTTGAGACTCCTGTGATTGCTGCTCGACAGGTGTTGGTTGTGTTGTACAACCTACTAACCCTAGCTGCAAACCAATAATAGTAACAAATAACAAAGTGTATTTTTTCATATTGATACCTATTCTTCGTGAACAAATGATGCTGCTTTTTGCATTACCTCAATACCAGAACCCGGAATATGGCCATTTTCACTTAAATGACGTCGCCATGCGCGCGCACCAGGTAAGCCTTGAAATAATCCTAACATATGACGAGCCACACGATTCAAATGTACACCCTGCGCCAGTTGCGCTTCAATGTATGGATACATTTTTTCTAGTACTTGAAAGCGTGTTAACGGTACTTTATCACAGCCAAATAGCTGTTGGTCAACTGTACTTAAAATATAAGGGTTGGCATAAACTTCACGGCCTAGCATTACCCCATCAAGGTGTTGTAGGTGAGTTTTACACTCATCTAAGGTTTTAATGCCGCCATTAATAGCAATGGTTAACTCAGGAAAATCACGTTTCAATTGATAAACACGCTCATAGTCTAACGGTGGCACATCGCGATTTTGTTTTGGGCTTAAACCACTTAACCAAGCTTTACGTGCATGTATGATAAAAGTATCACAACCTTGCGCTTTTACCTTTTCTATAAAGTCACATAAAAACTCATAGGAATCTAAATCATCAATACCGATACGTGTTTTTACCGTCACAGGTAAATCACAGGCATCACGCATAGCCTTCACTGCATCACCAACCAACTCACCTTCCGCCATTAAGCAAGCGCCAAAGCGACCGTTTTGTACACGGTCAGAAGGACAACCCACGTTTAAGTTAATCTCATCAAATCCACGTTCCGCGCCAGCCTTTGCAGCTTGTGCTAAATCTAAAGGTGCAGATCCACCTAACTGCAATGCCACCGGATGCTCCGCCGCATCTCTTTGTAAGTAATCGCCCTTACCGTATAAAATCGCGCCCGTAGTTACCATCTCAGTATATAGCAGCGTGTTTTTACTCATTAAACGATGGAAGTAACGACAATATTGATCAGTCCAATCAAGCATCGGAGCAATAGAAAAGCGGTTTGTAGGGTAAGCATTTGATATATCAGTATTTATCATTGTTTTTGTTCACTTTATTATCGGCCTCAATTGCCTTGAATTACGTTGAATTACGTTGAGTTTCGTTCTACAGTACGCCTTAAGTACGCCTCATAGGAGTAGGACAAATGGCATCTTTTTCAATACAAACACGCACATTAGCGAATGGTGAAGCTCGCTTCAAAGCAACCGTGACAGTAAAAAAGAATGGTTCGATCATACACAGAGAAGCCAAGACATTCAAAAGGAAAGAGCTTGCCAGAACATGGGGAAAAAATAAGACTTCAGAATTAGAAGAGTTTGGTATTAAACAATATAAAACAACCTCAATTGGTCAATTACTCGATCAGTTTATAGGAGATCGAAATTTATGGGATAATACGGGGCGTACCAAGCAATATGTTATAAAAATGCTTCGAGATTGTAATATAGCAAACATTGAAAGCGATAAACTAAAAACAAATGATCTCATTGAGCATTGTAACCTTCGCAAATCTGTAGGTACAAAGCCACAAACTATTTATCATGATATTGCATATTTACGATCAGTAATGAAAAAATCACTACCCGTATTTAATATTAAATCAAGTCCTGAAATCTTTGACGAGGCAGTTCCAATTCTTATCGATATGAGGCTAATTGGGAAAAGCAATAAACGCACAAGGCGTCCAACTGAAAACGAACTAGATAAATTACGCGAAGGCTTATTAGAACGCCAAAGTTTTCGACCTAACGGCAAAGGGCGAATCCCCTTTGTAGATATCTTAGAATTTAGTATTTTAACATGCATGCGAATTGGCGAAGTATGTTCTCTAAGATGGGGTGACTTAAACAAGATTCATAAAACAATCATTGTTCGAGATAGAAAAGATCCTCGTAAAAAAGAAGGCAACCATATGATTATGCCGTTATTAGGTGGTGCTTTTGACATAATTCAGAAACAACCATCAAATAATGAACGAATATTCCCTTATAATTCGCGAAGCGTAACAGTAGGTTTTCAGCGAGTACGTAATAATTTAGGAATAACCGATTTACGTTATCATGATCTAAGAAGAGAAGGAGCAAGTAGATTATTTGAAAAAGGCTACTCTATTGAAGAAGTCGCTCAAGTAACCGGGCACCGTAATTTAAATATTTTATGGGGTAATCACCCCAAAAAATAATAGAAGTCAAAAGTAGAATTTTCTCGTATGCTT
>NZ_JBAKAZ010000044.1:0-27123 GCF_038155185.1 Psychromonas aquatilis | reverse complement strand
GTGACCCCAACCTTGGCAAGGTTGTGCTCTACCAACTGAGCTAGTACCGCATCACATTCCCGTAACGTATTTCCTGAAGCTTTGGTTCACCTCATGCGTTACAGGGTGCGAATTATAGAGATGGAATTAATGTTTGCAAGCTTTTTTTAGCTATTTTTAGCTTTATAAAGTTCATCTGCAGAGTTTTTGAACAGACCGCCTTATATTTGTTCAAAAAGCATCCTAGTAACGAAAAAAATGTTTCTGGTAGTGCTGTAATTCAGAAATAGATTCCTTAATATCTTGCAGCGCCAGATGTGTTCCAGTCTTTTTATGTGCTGCCACCATATCAGGTGCCCAACGTCGACCTAACTCCTTGATCGTACTTACATCAATATTACGATAATGAAAAAATGCTTCTAGCATCGGCATGTATTTTACTAAGAAACGACGATCTTGACCGATACTATTACCACATAAAGGTGATGCGCCAGGAGAAACCCACTCTTTTATAAAGTCTAGAGTTGCTTGTTCCGCTTGCTCACAACTCACTTCACTTGCTTTAACGCGAGCAGTCAAACCAGATTTACCATGGTGCTCAATACACCATTCATTCATTGAATCCATGGTTTGATCGCTTTGGTGAATAACCAATTGAGGCCCCTCAGCGAGAATATTTAAATCACTGTCAGTTACTATTGTTGCAATTTCGATGATCTTGTCACTGTCAGGGTTTAGCCCCGTCATTTCCAGATCAATCCATACTAAATTGTTTTTATCCATTCTAATAACCACCTTTTCTCTTGATGAATCGCTATTTTATGTAAAAAATAGCGTATAATACTCGATTCAAATCATCAGTGGTAGCAAAGGAAATCTGTGGCTAAGAAGAAAAAACTCAGTAAAAACCAAATTCGTCGTGTTCAAACTAACCATAATAAGCGCCTAGCGCCTAAAAACGACAAACAATGGGACGAATCTGAACTAGGTCCTCAACTAGAAGGTTTAGTCGTAAGCCGCTTTGGTCAGCATGCAGATATTGAAGATGAGCACGGCAAAATTGAACGTTGTACTCTACGTCGTTCAATACGCTCACTAGTAACTGGTGATAGAGTTGTATGGCGAGCAGGAAAAGAATCCCATCAGGGAATTAGTGGCGTTATCGAAGCAGTACATCCACGTAAAACCGTATTAACTCGTCCGGACTATTATGATGGTATTAAACCTATTGCAGCCAATATCGATCACATCATTATCGTCAGCTCAATTGCCCCTGAATTTTCTCGCAACATAATCGACAGATACTTAGTCGCTTGCGAAGATATTGGCATTACCCCTATTATCGTCTTAAACAAAGTTGATTTACTTGATAGCGAGTCAGCAGAAGTCATTGATAAAGCATTACAAGACTATCGAGATATTGGTTATCAAGTGATTTATAGCTCTAAACATGGTGATGGGTTAGATAGCTTAAAAGCGGTAATGAAAGACAAAATCAATATTTTTGTTGGTCAATCAGGTGTAGGTAAAACATCGCTATTAAATATGTTATTACCTGACGTTGATGCAGTGACAGGTGAAATATCTGAAGGCTCAGGTTTAGGTAAACACACAACAACTACCGCACGTTTATATCATTTTAAAGATGGTGGAGACTTAATTGATAGTCCGGGAATTCGTGAGTTTTCATTATGGCATTTAGAAACAGAGCGAATTGCCAGTGGCTTCATTGAATTCCGTGAACACCTTGGCAATTGTCGTTTTAGAGATTGTAAGCATTTAACAGATCCAGGTTGTGCCTTGGTTGCAGCAGTAGAAGCAGGACAAATTGAAAGCGCAAGATTCAACAGCTTTTTACGTATTTTAGAAACCATGGATGATGCAAAAAATGCACGTCATCGTGATCCTAATACTTATTAAAATAATATTAAAAGAGAATTCATATGATCGACAAAATAAAAATTATTACTCAATACATATTACCGAAACACTCTCTAACTTGGGTAGCAGGTAAACTTGCGAATGCAAAAATGGGCAAATTTACTACCTTTCTAATTACTCATTTTATTAGAAAATACAAAATAGATATGAGTGAAGCTAAACTATTAAATGCATCTGACTTTGATACCTTTAATGACTTTTTCACTCGTGAATTAAAAACTGAATTAAGACCCATCATTGAAGGTGAAAATAACTTAGCAATTCCAGTTGATGGCTGTGTTAGCCAACAAGGTGAAATAAAAGCAGGCCGTATTTTTCAAGCAAAAGGACATGACTTTAGCTTAAGAGAGTTACTCGGTGGGCGCGATGATGTTGCAGCACCTTTTGATGAAGGTCTTTTTTCTACGATCTATTTAGCTCCAAAAGATTACCATCGTATTCATATGCCAATCACAGGTAAGCTAGAACAGTTAATTTTTATTCCAGGCGACCTCTTTTCTGTTAACCCTTTAACAGCTGAAAATGTGCCAAACTTATTTGCACGAAATGAACGTGCCGTTGCGATATTTTCAACTGCGGTAGGTCCAATGGCAATGGTATTAGTCGGTGCGACGATTGTTGGTAGTATAGAAACCGTATGGGAAGGCACTTTAACGGCACAAAAAGATAAAGAATTACAATACTGGGATTATAAAGATCAAGATATTACCTTAGAAAAAGGCGCGGAAATGGGACGCTTTAAATTAGGCAGTACCATTGTTGCTGTATTTCCTAAAGATAGCATTCAATTTAATGAAGAGATGTCAGCTTCAAGTGTTACACGTTTAGGAGAATTATTTGCAACAGTAAATGATCCCCTACAAACTGATACTGTAAGCGAATAATTCGCTCAACTAAAACACGCACATTAAATGTAAGGTTTATAATGCCAACAATATCTAGTGAACAATATTTAAAAAAAATATTATTAGCACCTGTTTATGAAGCAGCTATAGAAACAAAACTACAACCATTAAATAAATTATCTGCTCGCTTAAATAACCAAGTATTATTAAAGCGAGAAGACTTACAACCTGTACACTCTTTTAAGTTACGCGGTGCCTACAACAAACTGTCTAACTTAAGCGAGCAACAAAAAAAGAATGGCGTGATCGCAGCTTCTGCTGGGAACCATGCGCAAGGCCTGGCTATGTCGGCTCAACGAATGGGCATCAAAGCGACCATCGTTATGCCTAAAACAACGCCTGATATTAAAGTAAATTCAGTACGCAGCTTTGGGGCAACCGTTGTTTTAACCGGCGACTCATTTGATGCCGCTAATGCTTACTCTTTAGCCTTAGCAAAGGAGCATGGTTATACCTTAATCCACCCTTTTGATGATCCTGATATCATTGCTGGACAAGGCACAGTCGGTAAAGAACTTTTACAGCAAGATGTACATCTCGATAAGATATTTGTCCCTGTCGGTGGCGGTGGCTTAGCAGCTGGGATTGCCGTTTATATTAAGCAATTACTGCCTGATATTAAAATTATCGCTGTCGAGCCTGAAGATGCAGCCTGTTTAAAAGCAGGACTAGCGGCAGGTAAGCCTGTCACTCTGCCAAAAGTTGGTTTATTTGCTGATGGTGTAGCGGTAAAAACCATTGGTCAAGAAACATTCCGTTTATGCCAGCAATACATTGATGAGGTGATCACCGTCAGCAGTGATGAAATATGCGCCGCTGTTAAAGATATTTTTGATGATACCCGAGCGATTGCTGAACCTGCTGGCGCACTGTCATTAGCTGGTCTTAAAAAATACAGCCAAGAAAATGCATTAACCGGTCAACGCTTAGCTGCGATACTCAGCGGTGCCAATGTCAATTTTCATAGTTTACGTTACGTGTCAGAACGATGTGAACTTGGTGAGCAAAATGAAAGTATTCTTGCTGTTACCATTCCTGAAAAGCAAGGCGCCTTTTTAGCTTTTTGTAATGAGTTAGATGGCCGTGCAATCACAGAGTTTAATTATCGTTATAGCGATCGTAAACAAGCTAATATTTTTGTTGGCGTAAGAACTCCTCAAGGTTTTGAAGAGTTATCAACTTTAACAGAAAAGTTAACAGCATCCGGTTATCGAGTCGCTGATTTAAGCCATGATGAAACAGCCAAACTGCATGTGCGTTATATGGTTGGTGGGGTTCCTTCTGAGCAGCTGAAAGAACGTTTATATAGCTTCGAATTTCCAGAGCATCCAAATGCGTTAATTAAGTTTTTAAATCTATTGGGTATGCACGCTAATATCACTCTATTTCATTACCGTAATCACGGCTCTGCTTATGGACAAGTACTGGCTGGTTTTGACATTGACGGACAACAAGTCGAAGAGTTTAATCAACACTTAAATGAACTGGGTTACAACTACAAAGATGAAACCTTAAACCCTGCTTACCAATACTTTTTATCTCATACTAAAAGCTAAGCAGAAGGTTTTTATTTAAAACATCAATGCCTAATTCATCATTTGATTTAGGCATTGATGTTAGTTTATCGGCTCCCTTGCAAATGAGTATTTGTGTGACTAAAAAATCTAACATCATCACTAAACCTATTCATTTCCACTAAACGTCATCCCATCTCAAAAATACCATCATACTCCCCCTTCAATATCACAGAGTCAGCATGGTTAAGTTAGCGTTTGAACTATCACCATTATACCAATTATATTAAATAAGTGATCTAAATTTTGCGCAGGAAAAATGACTGAGTTCAAGGCGTAATTTGAGTTAAATAGTTGTTCTATTTACGAAAATTACAACGAAGAAATAAGTTATTTTAACAAGCAAAATAGATCAGTTAATTAGTGTGATTGGTATTACTCAGCTTAGCCGCTTCAATTATCAACAGATAAGCTAAAAAGTGGCGAAATAATTGATAGCGGGACAGTACCGAAAGCATTGAATATTCAAGAGTGCTAAATAATAAGCCCCCACCGACAATGGCAGTACTTATTGTCGCAATTTTTATTGGTCACAGCATCGTATAATCGAAAGTTGTGCCACATTTTCAGTGAGAATACAAAAAAGAAAGCTTTTCCATTTGTACAGGGTATAAATGGTTAACAAAATAAAGAGAAGATGAATAAGACTACTGATCCACGCATTAATAGCACCTCCATCTAAGGTTTTGGCATATATTTGTGCAATCATACCTGTGCTTATAAAATCCCAAACATAAAAGCGGATAGTACTTAAACGTAAAGTCACTAAGACAGGTAAAATCTTAAACCAAGTAGTGTTTATTTATTTTGACGTAAACTAACAGTCGATGCATATTGTAACTGGACAGCTTGCCAGAGACTTTAATCGTCTATGTCTTTAACGTATCCATTCAATGCATCAGAAAAATTAACAATATGCTTATTTTGAGCTGTCAAAGCATGTGCTAGTAAAATATCAACACCCCGCCTTTTTTGCTCATCTAAAAAATGAACTTCTGGTAGTTCAGCGACTTCTGAGTTTAATGCAGATGCCTCTTCAGTTGGATGAACCTCAACAATATTTGAAAGGCTAAGCGTGGCATTTGTCGTTAATGGTACAAACAAAAGCAATAATAAAAATAATAATTTTTGCATCTAACTCTCGCAAGAACTTGTAAAATATTCAGCTAACTTTAACCGTAAATAATATCAACCATTACTTTACCAATCTAAAATAACCGTGCATTTTTTAGCAAAAACACCCCATATTGGCAATTGACAGGCCGCCTAATTTACCTATAATCGCGCCTCTGTTACGTGCCTGTAAACTCTACAAGCTTAAATGGGAAGCATGTCCCGCTAATAGTCTTTAGCGAAAAATCATGCGCTGCCCCCGCAACTGTAAATAACTTATTTAATATTATGAGTTATCAGCCAGATACCAGCGTAATAACGTCACATTCTAATTCACGGGTTGGTTAATTAGAGCGTAAAGATGATAACTATGTCGTGACGAATAACAGGGAGGTTTTCTGTTTATTTGGGCCACGATAGCCTCAAGAAAACTTCTGAATATTTTTATACTAAGGAAGTTTTATGTCCACTTTTCGTTACACCCCGATCACGTTAGCTGCTATCAGTTTATTCACTGCGCCTGTTTTTGCTGAAGACACAGCAACAGAAGAGACCGGTGAGCGAATGAATATTATGATCGTAAAAGGCGTCACTAATATTATTAATGATGAAGACAGTCGAACCGAAACAGGCACTGCGATTACGATCATCACCGAAAAAGATATCGAACAACAACAAGCAACAACCGTTGCCGATATATTAAAAAACTCTCCAGGGGTAACAATTGCTTCCAATGGAGGGCTAGGCAAAAAAACATCTGTATTTATGCGCGGAGCTGCATCTGAAAGTGTAGTTGTAGTCATTGATGGCGTTAGGGTAACCGATCAATCTTCAGCAAGTGGAGGCTTTGACTTTGCTAACTTAATGGCTGATGGGATTGAACGTATCGAAGTTATTAGAGGATCACAAAGTGCACTATGGGGAAGTGATGCACTAGGCGGCGTTATTAATATTATTACCAAAGAAGGTGGCAACGGGTTCAATGCTACGGGTACTGTTGAGCTCGGTGCAAATAACTATGCTAAGCAATTCGTTAATATAAATGGCGGAGATGAAAAAGCACACTATTCATTGTCGGTTGCTAACCTAACGACTGACGGAATTAGTGCAGGAACTGGCAGTGATGATGATCCTGATGATGATGGATATCGTAATACCATGGTCAATTTTAAAGCGGGTTATCGATTCAACGATATTTTTGCTATTGATGGCGTAGCTCGTTATACCGATGCCAAAAGCGAATACGATGCTTATGGTTATACCTCAGGAGCTGATAATGACGTTTATAGCTTAGATGAACAACGTACTGCAAAAATTAACCTGTATGTAAACTTACTTGATAGTCGTTGGAACAATCGCTTATCTCTCTCTTATGCTGATACGACTTCAGAAAACTTCGATCCTAACGGTTGGAATGGGGATTATACAGAAAACTCTGGCGAAACAATCAAGGCAGAAGTACAAAGTGACTACCTATTAAGTACAGATAACTTCGAACAACGATTTACTTTCGCAGGTGAAATTCAAAAAGATACCTTTTTACCATGGAATTCAGGCTCTACACCAGATGAACAAAAAATGGAGAGCACCGCTATTATCGGAGAATACCATCTCAATTGGCATGAAAAAGTATTCTTTACAGGTTCTCTTCGCCATGATTTTAATAGTGAATTTGATGATACTAACACTTATAAACTAGCATTAAGTGTATGGGCAACAGATTCCATCAGGTTGCATACGAGTCATGGTACAGGTGTAAAAAACCCGACATTCAGCCAGCTATTTGGCGCTTATGCAACGCCTGATTTAGAATCAGAAACGAGTATTTCTACTGATATGGGAATTGAGTATAACTTTGCCAACCAACGAGGTTATATTGATTTTACCTATTTTGATGCAGAATATGAGAATGGCATCCGCTGGAATCAAACTTTAAATACAGGCAATGGAGCCTATGAAAACCAAGATGAGAATGTACAAGGGATAGAACTGAGTTCAACGTTTAATGTAAATGAAGATTATACTATCAGCGGCCAATACACTTACTTAATGACAGAAGATGGAACGGTGGATAAAAAAGAGCTTATTCGTAGGCCAAAACACAGTGCTACACTTAATAACAATTATCAAGTTAATAATAAGTTAAACACAAACCTTGGTATTAATTATGTGGGTGAAAGATATGATTATGGTTATGTTGAGCTTGATGATTATACATTAGTAAACCTTGGTGTCTCATATCAACTAACTGAGCATTTTTCTATTCATGGCAGAGTAGAAAATGTACTTGATAAAGATTATGTTGTGATTACTGACTATGGTGTTGATCCTTTTTCAGCTTATATCGGTGTGACCTTTAAATAGTTTGTTCATCAACTACTTCAACATAACGTAAGAAAAAGGGCAAAATGAACGCATTCAAATTAATTTTTTTTGCCCTATTCTTACTTTTATTGATCGCTTTCATTCAATTTAAGAAAGATATTTTTGTTTTATTTGAAGAAGGTACAGGTAACTTTACTACACAAATATCAACTGGTGACTTCCCCAAAACATTGACCGATGTAACCGGTATTACTTATACACTTACACAACCGCCTAAACGTATTATTTCTGCAACCTTAGCCACGGACCATATTTTATCAGCCCTTGTCTCTCAAGAGCGCATAGTAGGCGTGAGTCGTTATGTTGATTATCCAAGCCTCTCTAATATTGTTGATTTTTATGCCCCTTCAATTCGACGTACAAAGACTGAAATCGAGTCTATTCTATCCCTGCAACCGGATTTAGTGTTTGTTGCTTCCTATAGTGATCCAGAAGCCGTCCGTTATTTATTAAGGAGTGATATTGCAGTGGTTCGGTTAAGTGAATTCAAAAGCTTTACCGATATTATTAATAATATACGCCTTATTGCAGATATCACTGATAGTAAAGTAAAAGGGCAACAAGTGATTGATGAATTAGAAAATCGTATTGAATTTATAAAAGCGCAAGTAAAGCCTTATAAAAAGCCACGCGTTCTTTATTATGACCTGAATGGTTTTAGTGTTGGCGGGAATTCATTAATGAATGAAGCGATTAACATATCAGGTGGCATCAATGTCGCAGAAAACATCTTGCCTGACGGTGAGCATAAAATCAGTGAAGAGCTCGCCATCTCCTTACAACCGGATATTATCGTGATGAGCCAATGGATATTTAATGATAATCAACAACAACAAAGCCCCGTCGATATTTTAAAAAATAAAGTCGCTTGGGCTAATGTCCCAGCCATCAAAAATAATAAAGTGTACGCCGTGCCAGGTACCTGGTTAAGAACCGTTTCTCAATTTAGAATAAAAGGAGTTGAAGCTATTGCTGCTATGTTGCACCCCGAGATAAAGCCCTATCCAAGAGCAGATCAAGCCAATCAGCACAACTCTTCACATGAGGTGATAGATGTTCAATAACCCTACTCATAAAATCCTTATAATAGGATTATTAGCCATTTTATTTATTACCTTAAGTGGTTTAGCGGTTTTACAAGGACCTGTTGATATTCCCTTTAATACAATATTGACGATCCTTAGTGAGGCTATTTTAGGCACTCATCACGACACCATTATTGCTTGGCAACAAAGCATTATTATTGATGTACGACTACCCCGCGTATTAATTGCCATGTTTGCAGGTGCTAGCTTGGCGCTATGTGGCTTAATCACGCAAAGTATGTTCCGCAACCCGCTAGCTTCTCCTTCTATTTTAGGTGTGTCCTCGGGCGCATCATTGGGGGCAGTGATTGCGATTTACTGCGGCGCTTCATTACTTTCAGCTTGGTCTATTCCATTATTTGCATTCATTGGCGCAGGAATCACCTTAAGCATTGTTTACCGTATCGCAACCAACCAAGGTCAATCCAACATTGCTACGCTATTATTATCGGGGGTTGCGATTAGTGCATTAAATGTTGCAGCTACCTCTCTGCTATTAGCGTTATCACTCAATAACTGGGATGTTGCGCGTATGATCATCTACTGGACAATGGGCGGTTTAGACGGCAGAACTTGGGATCATGTATTTATTATTTTGCCGATTATTTGCAGTGGTTTTATATGCTTATTATTCTACAGCAAACCTCTCGACCTTTTATTGTTAGGAGAGCAACACGCTTTATCGGTTGGCGTAGATGTAAAAAAAACACGACGTAATCTATTAATCATTAGTACAGCCATGGTCGGCGCTTCAGTCTCAGTGGTTGGAGGAATTGGTTTTATCGGATTGGTTGTCCCTCATATTTTACGTTTAATTCTTGGCCCTTCGCATCGCTACCTATTACCGGCGAGTTTATTAGGTGGCGCCATTGCTCTTATGTCAGCGGACCTATTCACCTCAGTCTTTTTCAAAAACAGTGAAATACCACTAGGTGTAATTACCGCAGCGCTTGGTGCGCCTTTCTTCCTATTTTTACTCATCAAACAGCGCGTGGTTATCAACTAATGACTGATTCAATCATCAATGAAAATAACCTTAAAGCCAATCATCAGCCATTACTGTCAGCTAAGTCATTAAGCTTTTCTTATGGAAAAACGGAGCAATTAGTCAACACTAATATACAAGCTTATGCTGGTGAGTTTATCGGCCTAATAGGCGGCAATGGCGTCGGTAAGAGTACGCTGTTACAACTTCTATTAGGTTTGCTGACACCACAACAGGGTGAGGTTTTAATTGAAGGGGTTTCACTTAACAAATTAAAACGACGTGATATTGCAAAGCAAATGGCTTTTGTCCCACAATTTATTGAACTGCCCTTCTCTTTTTCAGTTGAAGAGGTCGTTTCAATGGGCAGGAACCCTTACCTAGGCGCTTTTCAACTCGCCTCAAAGGCAGACACTGACATAGTTAAACAAGCGATGCACACAACGGATATTACGCACTTAGCCAAAAGAAAGGTTAACCAGTTATCTGGCGGAGAAAAACAGCGTGTGATCATTGCTCGCTCTTTGGCGCAACAACCAAAGGTTATTTTACTCGATGAACCGATTGCCAGTTTGGATATCAGCCATCAGTTTGAAACATTGGATTTAATTCAGTCTCTCACTCAGCAAAACAAATTGGCGATCACAGCCATACATGACCTCAACCTTGCAGCCCAATACTGTACACGCCTGATTCTTTTGAGTAAAAATGAAGCTGGAAAAGTGACTGTTGTCGCTGATGGTAAGCCGCAGGCAGTGTTAACTGCAGAAAACCTACAAAAACATTTCAATATTAAAGCTGATATTGTTAACACTCAAAAAAGTAATTACGCAGAAGCATCAACAACGACCATACAATTAACGAATATAAGACCAATAAAAAAGCGAACATAAAAAAGTGCTTGCAAAAATAAGCTGCTAGTAGCGTTTCAGTTATTGTTGAGGAGCCATCTGATTTAGTAGCAAGACAGTTAATGAGGATTGTAGAAAGCAGGGTATTTGAATTTTTGCTCGGTTCTTTGAACTATGTACTACTCTCAACACATAGGCAAAAGAACCAAGCTAATTTAGACTTTAAAAGATAGCTAAATAATCGCTAAGGTCTGATTTTCAACTATATTGAAATATCGGCCATATCACCGCTAGATTCTAACCATGATTTACGGTCTCCAGCACGTTTTTTAGCTAATAACATATCCATCATTTCTATCATTTTATCTGCATCTTCAATGGTCAATTGCACTAAACGACGTGTGTTAGGATCCATAGTGGTTTCTCTTAGCTGTAATGGGTTCATTTCACCAAGACCTTTGAATCGTTGTACGTTAACTTTACCGCGTTTTTTTTCACTTTGAATACGCGCTAAAATGCCGTCTTTTTCAGATTCATCTAAGGCGTAATAAACTTCTTTACCGATATCAATGCGGTATAAAGGAGGCATTGCCACATAGAAGTGTCCAGCATCCACAACACTTCTAAAATGACGTACAAACAAAGCACAAATTAGCGTCGCAATATGTAGCCCATCGGAATCCGCATCAGCTAGAATACATATTTTACCGTATCGTAATCCCGATAAATTCGCAGAGCCTGGGTCGATACCAATCGCTACTGAAATATTATGGATTTCTTCAGAGCTTAAAATAACGTCCGACTCATCTTCCCAGGTATTTTTAATTTTACCTCGTAACGGCATAATCGCTTGAAACTCACGATCCCTTGCTTGTTTTGCACTACCACCAGCAGAGTCACCTTCCACTAAAAATAGCTCTCCACGCATAGGATCTGGCGTAGAACAGTCAGTCAATTTACCTGGTAATGCAGGTCCCTGAGTCACTTTTTTACGCGCTACTTTTTTACTTTTTCGGTTACGCGCTTGCGCATTGTTAATACAAAAATCAGCTAAGGCTTCTGCTTCATTTACATTGGCATTTAACCATAGGCTGAAGGCATCTTTGACCACACCTGAAACAAATACAGAACATTGACGTGAAGATAAACGCTCTTTAGTTTGTCCTGCAAATTGTGGCTCTTTAATTTTCACCGATAAGATGTAACTACATTTATCCCAGATATCCTCAGGACTTAGTTTAATACCACGTGGTAAGAGATTTCGAATATCGCAAAACTCGCGCATCGCATCTAATAGACCTTGTCTAAAGCCATTAACATGTGTTCCCCCTTGCGCAGTTGGGATCAAGTTCACATAGCTTTCAGCAATAGAGTCACCACCTTCTGGTAACCAGACTACAGCCCAGTCAGCCATTTCACCATTCTCAGCAAATTGCCCAACAAATGGCGTAGAAGGTAATAATTCGTTTTCTGAAACAGCCTCTAATAAATAATCATTTAGGCCATCTTGATAACACCATTCGTAGTTATTTTTATTTACTCTATCTTTAAATTTAATGCTTAAACCAGGACACAGTACGGCTTTTGCTTTAAGTAGATGTAATAAACGAGAAACAGAGAATTTCAAGCTATCAAAATATTTAGGATCAGGCCTGAAGTGGACACTTGTTCCTGTGTTACGTTTACCACAAACACCAACTTCATGCAGCTCTTCTACTTTGTCGCCATTTTCAAAAGCAATATGGAAAACTTTTGAGTCCCGGCGAATTTGTACATCAATACGCTTTGATAGCGCATTTACAACGGAAATACCTACCCCGTGCAAACCACCTGATATTTCATAGTTTTTACCAGAGAATTTACCACCCGCATGAAGCTTACAAAATATCAGTTCGACACCTGTAATTTTCTCTTCTGGGTGAATATCAATAGGCATGCCTCGACCATCATCAATCACTTCTAATGATTGATCTTCATGTAAAATAACTTGAATAGAGCTCGCGTGACCAGCTAACGCTTCATCGACAGAGTTATCAATAACCTCTTGTGCTAAATGATTCGGCCGATTCGTTTCAGTGTACATACCGGGACGATGGCGAACAGGATCAAGCCCGTTTAATACTTCAATAGAGTCCGAATTATACTGTTCGCTCATGCGTGCACCTGTTTATAAATTGTTATGTATTTAAAAGAGTGATTCTACTAGGAAGTAACTGATATGGTAATCATTTAATACAGAAAGTTAATGATTTCTTGAAGATAGCGTTCAAAACCCATAAAGCTATGATTGCCTCTAGGTTCACATGTTACCTTGGTGGTTTGATACTTATTAAGTGCTTCTCGGTAATCTAATACCTCATCACCTTCTTGCAACAAAACCCAAATTAATTCAGGGTAATTTAAAGAGTCAACATTAAGCTCTTTTAACTGATCAATGTAATTTTGATCGAAAAGGTATTGTTGCTGTAAATATGGGTGAACTTGCGGCCCCTGATATTTCGTTAATAATAAATCAGGTGAAACAGCTGGATTGATTAAAATAGCTTTAACTTGGTATGTTTGTACTACTTTAGTCGCAAGAAAGCCCCCTAAAGAGCTTCCCATTAACGCAATTTCACAATCTTTATACTGCTCAAAAATAGCAGTAATGGTTTGCCACATGTCTTTAGGTAACGCTGGTAGCTGAGGACAGATAAAATCTATTTCAGGGTGATTTTTTGCTAAATACTCTTTCATTTGCAGCGCTTTAAGCGATTGCGGTGAACTATGAAAACCATGTAGGGAAATAAACACTTTTTGTTTCATAGGCTTACTCATTATTATTTTTACTCATTTATTTTATGTGTTATTGCTTAATAACCTATCGCGTTTTTATCTATCACAAATTCATCTGCTTCAATACGTTCAACTTTTGTAGTGATGGTTCCTGATTTATGGAGCACTAAATAACGATAGCCAGGTGCTTTATCATCAACCGCAAAGTCATCGCTATTTGGTTTAAATTGAACACATGTTGAAGGGCTTGTTATATAACGTGTTCCCTGTTTCTCTACGTCGAAGGCTTGGTGTACATGCCCAGATAAAACAGCTTTAACGTTATCGAACTTATTAATTAAATCGATAAGTTGTTTGTTATTTTTTAATATATGTTCATCTAACCAAGCAGAACCAACAGGTAAAACATGATGATGCACTGAAACCAATGCATACTTATCAGGGTATTGAAGTAGTTTTTCTTCTAGAAAGGATAGTTGAGAATCGCTTAAGTAACCATAAGGCACGCCTGCTACTTGAGAGTCCAGCAAAATGATCTGCCAATCGTCACTAATAAGTTGCTTTGCTTGTGATAAGCCTTCTTCTAATAATGAGGGTAACATCGTTTCTTGCATATCATGATTGCCCGGCAACCAATAACATGGCATTTTTAGTGATTTAATTCGCTCACTAAAATCACTATAAGATTGCGCTGAATGATCTTGAGAAAGATCCCCAGTACACAAGACTGCTGAACATTGTTCTGTATATTTCTTTGCATGTTTAATAACAGCGTCATAACTATCGACTGTTTTTATCCCTAAAAGATCTACCGTAGGGTCAGCAAAAAGATGAGTGTCAGTGATCTGCAATAATTTAATATTGCCTTGAAGATCTGTTTCCAGTGTTGCTGCTTTCTGATTTACACCATTCATTAAATATTCAATTCACTTTTATAGTTAAAAACGCTGCTCTTATGTGACAGCTTTTGTTGATATCTGACATTGCATTTTATCATTGTGAAGTTAATGCAATGAATTTAAAAATTAAAAGTGTTAGCAACAACACATTTCTGACAAAGATAATAAAAAAATATTGGACTAAATTAAATCTTAAGCCCTTCTTTATAGTTCAATTGCAACCATTGTAAACCAATAATGGTTGTCGCATTATCTATTTTGCCCGATTGCACCCATTGATAAGCCTCTTCTCGAGGAACAACATGCACTTTAATATCTTCACCTTCATCTTCTAAGCCAAAAATACCTTGTACATTTTCACTATCAACATCAGCGATGAAAATATCAATAGTTTCAGTTGTGCCACCAGGGCTCACATAATAACTCAACATAAACTGACATTCATCAACAACCAACCCAGCTTCTTCAAATGCTTCACGTTTAGCAACCTCTTCTGCTGTTTGGCCTTCATCAATCATCCCTGCGATTAACTCAAATAACCAAGGAGAGCGTTGACTATCCATAGCACCAAAACGAAATTGCTCTACTAAGATCACCGCATCTCGTTTTTTATCATAAGCAAGTAATGCAGCAGCTTTGCCTCTTTCAAAAAATTCACGTTGAATAACTTGGCTCCACTCACCATTGAACAACTTATGTTTGATAGTGAATTTATTACATTTAAAAAAGCCATTATATAAAGGTTCACACCCTAAAACTTGTACATCATTTTTATCATACATATCAAAAACTCCATATTTACGTGAAAATAATAAACTGAATGAACTATTATTCATTTTTTACCTTGTTTAGCTAACAAATCATAGTTTATAAAGCGGATTTATAATATGCTTAACCTTTATTTAACCTTACTGTTGTTACCTTCGCGACATAAAAGCAGAAAAACATACTTTATAGGATCCTCTTACCATGAATTTAAAACGCATCTATATCGCTACATTATTAGGCTTATCAAGTATTGCTGTTAACGCTGATACATTAAAACAAGTTTATGAAACAGCTAAATATAAAGATCCAACTATTTTGAAAAGCAAAGCACAGTACGATGTATTTTCTGAACAGATAAATGAAGCTGATGCAGCGCTATTACCACAAGTAGGTTTTGGTTTAGATGCTTATCGAGTGCAATCAAGTTCCGACGCGCGAAGCAATACTAATTACGGTGCAAGTGTCGACTTAACGCAATCTCTTTATAATGGCAGTTATTGGCAACAAGCAGATATAGCAGAAAAACAAGCAACACAATATGCCGCTATTTATGGTTATGCTGCACAAGATTTACTATACCGCACTGCAGAAGCTTATTTTAACGTATTACGTGCAGATGAAGCAGTTAAGTCAGTGAAAGCAAATAAACGTGCTGTAGAGCGCCAATTAGAACAAACTAAGCAACGTTATGAGGTAGGGTTAATTGCCATCACTGATGTGCATGAAGCGCAAGCAGAATATGATAGAACAGTAGCGGATCAAATAACCGCAGAGAATACACTTGCAAATAATTATTACCTTTTAAGAGAGTTAACTGGTGAAGATGTTAAGCAAATCGCTTATTTAAATACAAATACTTTCAAACCAAAAGCATTAGAAGGCGATGTGAAAGATTGGCGCAATAAAGCTTTAGAGCATAACCTATTACTTCATTCTGACCGTATTGCAAAAGAACTCGCTAAAATGAACATTGAATTAGCAGAAAAAGGTCACGGTCCAATTATCGATTTCACTGCTAGTTTAGGTTATGACAATTACGACTACGATGACTCAAGCTCTAGTAGTTATGATTCAACCTCTGCAACTTTTGGATTAACGTTAGATGTGCCTATTTATACTGGTGGAGCAATAAACTCACAAGTTAAACAGGCTCAATATACTTATGTAATGGCAAGCCAAGACTTGGTTAAAACCTTCCGTGATACAGATGCTCAAATCAATAGCGGATTCAATAATGTACAAGCTTCTGTAAGTTCAATAAAAGCATACGAACAAACTGTTATATCATCAAAGAGTGCACTTGATGCAGCTGAAGCAAGTTTTGAAGTGGGTACACGTACTATTGTCGATGTATTAGATGCGACGCGTAATTTATATGAATCAGAAAACTTACTTGCTAATGCACGTTATGATTACATCATTAATATGATTCAATTAAAACTATCTGCAGGTACATTAACTGAACAAGATATATTTGATATCTCTGCAGGACTGACTGATACGCCAGTACCAAGAGATTATTAATCATATAGATTTATGACAGCCAATAAAAAAGGGAAGCTTAGCTTCCCTTTTTTAGTTTTTATCGTTTATTATTTTATTTCGTTTCTAATGGTTTTAATGATTTCAGAGGTTGAGCAGCCGTCTTTAAATTGTAAAACACGGACTTCACCGCCATTTGCAATCACTTCCTCACCACCGGCAATCTCTTCAGGTTTATAATCACCACCTTTCACCAATAAGTCAGGTAACGTGCCTGCAATTAAACGCTGCGGTGTCTCTTCAGTAAACTCAACAACCCAATCAACAGCGCCCAATCCAGCAAGCACCGCCATACGACGATCAACTGGATTAACTGGGCGACCTTCACCTTTTAAACCACGGACAGATGCATCACTATTAACCGCTACAATTAACCTATCACCCTGCTCACGTGCAGTATTTAAATAAGAAACATGGCCTGCGTGTAAGATATCAAAACAGCCATTGGTCATGACCACTTTTTCGCCTCGATGTTGTGCTAATCTCACTGCCAGTTTCAGTTGCTCTTCAGTAAGTACACCAAAGCCAATTTCTTGTTGACTGTATACGGCATTTGCTAATTCAATGGTGTTCACCGTTGAGGTACCAATTTTACCAACAACAACCCCAGCTGCTGCATTAGCTAACACACAAGCATCTTCAAAAGAACTACCGACAGAGAGCGAAGCCGCCAAAACAGCAATAACTGTATCGCCCGCACCAGTCACATCAAAAACTTCTTGCGCTTGAGTTGGTAAATGGAAAGGTGCTTGATTTTCACGAATCAAGGTCATGCCATTTTCGCTTCGTGTAATTAATAGCGCTTCTAATTCCAGGTCTTTAACTAGTTTTTGAGCACGGTCAAATAACTCTTGATCGCTTTTACAATGACCAACCACAGTTTCAAATTCAGATAAGTTAGGTGTTAATAGTGTAACACCACGGTATTTTTCAAAGTCAGAGCCCTTCGGGTCAACTAAGATTTTAACACCGTGTTGCTTAGCAGTTTGTATCATATTTTGAACATCTGCTAAGGATCCCTTGTTGTAGTCAGAAAAGACAACAACGGGCGTTGAACTGCTTAAAGCCTTATCCATATTTTGAATAATTTGAGCACTATCAACATCATGAAAAGGTTCTTCAAAATCAAGACGAATTAATTGTTGATGGCGGCTTAAAACACGGAGTTTTGTAATAGTTGGGGCATCGTTTACTGTGACAAAGTCGGTCACAACGTCTACCGAATCAAGGCTAGATTTAATCGCATTCGCTGCTTCATCATTACCCACTAAACCAATGATTTTAGATTTAGCGCCAAGTGCCGCAATGTTCAACGCAACGTTTGCCGCTCCGCCTGGACGCTCTTCAATTTGTTTAACATTAACCACAGGTACTGGCGCTTCAGGAGAAATTCTTGCTGCAGGACCATGCCAATATCTATCAAGCATGACATCACCAACAACCAATACATTTGCATTTTCATATTCAGGTAAAGTTATTTTCATCTTATTTATCTCTAAAGCATTTATTAGCGTAGATTATCACAGCTTTTATAAAATCACATTTTCAAAATAAATAAATATAACTTTAAATCACTAGATTAAAACTCAGGTAACTTCCTGATACACAATAATATAATTAGCATCAATATAATTAACATAGATTGTATTAAAGGCTGCCCCATTAATAGACTAATCGAAATGACAAAACTGATAAAAATACTTAAATAAATAACTGGTTTACGCTGCTTATTAATTTTTTTATGGGTTTGCCATGAGCGTAAATCATCGCCAATGCCTGGTAAATTTAACAACCAATGTTGAAAGCGTGGCGAGCTTTTTGAGAAGGCAAAGAGCGCCAGAAGAAAAAAGGGCGTGGCGGGTAATAGCGGTAAAACAACCCCTAAAAAACCTAATATAGACGCTAAGCAAGCAACTACAAATAAAATACACTTTATTAATTTTTGTCGCACTTAACCTCTCCCGATATTTAGGTTAAAAAAAAGGCCTGCATTAGCAGGCCTTTTTATTATAGCAATTTGCAACTTACATGCTTCAGCTTATTTTACCAAGCTAAAGCCATGAAATTACTTACCTAGCTTCTCTTTAATACGAGCAGCTTTACCAGTAAGTTCACGTAAGTAGTAAAGTTTAGCTTGGCGAACCAGACCGCGACGTTTAACTTCAACGCTTCCTACAAGTGGGCTGTGAGTTTGGAATACACGCTCAACACCTTCACCGCTCGAGATTTTACGAACTGTGAATGCTGAATGTAAACCACGGTTACGCTTAGCAATAACAACACCTTCAAATGCTTGAAGACGCTCTTTTTCACCTTCTTTTACGCGAACACGTACAACAACAGTATCACCTTGAGAAAACTCAGGGATATCTGTACGCAGTTGTTCGTTTTCAATTGCTTCTATAATCTTGCTCATTTTTATACCTTTTAATGCCTAGTTAACTAATAACATCGCTGTCTAGTTGGAGCTACTGTCCAGAGCAGCAAGCAGTTTTGCTTGCTCGTCAGTCAGAGCTAGGTTTTGTAATAAATCGGGTCTTCTTTGTTTCGTGCGTTGTAATGATTGAGTTAATCGCCATTGACGAATTTTCTCATGATCACCACTCAATAAAACACTTGGCACTTGCTTTCCATCTAACACCTCAGGTCTTGTGTAGTGAGGGCAGTCTAACAAGCCATCCGCGAAGGAGTCTTGTTCAGCTGATTGACTATGACCTAGTACACCCGGTACAAAACGTACCACAGCATCCATTAAAATCATTGCCGGTAGCTCACCACCACTTAACACATAATCACCAACAGACCATTCTTCGTCTATTAAGCTTTCGATTATACGTTCGTCTACACCCTCGTAGCGCCCTGCCACTAATATCAAAGCATCTGAGCTTGATAGTGACTGTGCACCTTGATGGTCTAAACGTCGACCTTGAGGAGAAAGGTAAATCACCTTTGCCTCATGCCCTGCTTCTCTTGCACTCTGTTTTGCTGCGTTGATAGCATCCCGTAAAGGTTGTACCATCATCAACATACCAGGTCCACCACCATAGGGACGATCATCGACCGTTCTATGTTTATCGTGTGTGAAATCACGAGGATTCCAACATTCGATAGAGATCAGGTTATTTTTAATCGCTCGACCTGTTACCCCATTTTCGCTAATGGCCCGAAACATTTCCGGGAAGAGGCTAATAACCCCTAACCACATAACTTTTCTCCTAGGGTAATTAGAAATCAGGTTCCCAATTAACAGTAATTAGTTGGCCTGCAATATCAACATTTGATATTACTTGCTCTTCGATGAACGGAATTAACCGCTCTTTTTGTCCAAAAGCATCATTCGAGTTGGCTTTGACAACAAGTACATCATTTGAACCTGTTTCCATCAAATCGGTGACAACACCAAGATGATAACCTTTGTCAGTTTTAACCTGACACCCGACTAAATCTCGCCAGTAGAAGTCAGCTTCCAATTCAGGAAGACTCGATGGATCCACTAAAAGCTCAATACCCACTAAGGCTTGTACTTCTTCACGAACATCATACCCATCTACTTTTGCAACAAAACCTTTATTGTGGCGTTTCCAATCAGTAATAATAACTTCTTGAACTCCACCAGCAGATTTCATTAACAATGGTTTGTATTGAAAAATACTTTCAGGATCATCGGTGTAGGAGTGGACTTTTAACCAGCCTTTGATGCCGTAAACTGCACCAAATTTGCCTATTTCTATTGGTTGTGCTTTATCGCTCACCGAATATCCCCTTCACCTAACTGCAATTAAGCAGCTACTTCGTTATCTTTTACTAATTTAGCTACACGATCACTTAGCTGTGCGCCAAGACCAACCCAATGGTTGATGCGATCTGTATCTAAACGTAATTTTTCTGATTGACCTTGTGCTGTTGGGTTAAAGAAACCAACTTTTTCAAGGAAACGGCCGTCACGTGGGCTACGGCTATCAGTTACTACCACTTGGTAGAATGGGCGTTTTTTAGCGCCACCACGAGCTAAACGAATAGTTACCATATCGTCCTCTTTATATTGTTAAACGTCGAAAGTCAGTGAATTCTGACTACCTGCTTCTGTAGAAAGCCGCAAAATTATACTCTTATTTAAGAAAAGAACAATCAAAATCACAATAGGGGCAGGCTAAAAATAAAAAAACCCGTTAAATTAGCATTTAACGGGTTTTTATAAACAACAAATATCGTCTAATTACTTCTTACGGAAGCCGCCTAAACCAGGAGGCATTCCACCACCCATACCCGGCATTCCGCCGCCCATTCCGCCCATCATACTTTGCATACCACCCATCATTTTACGCATGCCGCCGCCTTTTCCTGACATTTTCTTCATCATTTTTTGCATTTGCGTAAACTGTTTAAGTAGTTTATTTACATCTTGTATTTGAGTACCAGAACCCATTGCAATACGACGCTTACGTCCACCTTTAATAATTTCAGGTTTAGCGCGTTCTTTTTTGGTCATTGAATTAATGATCGCTTCCATTTGATTGGTTGCTTTATCATTAACCTGATTTTTCATGGCATCAGGTACGTTCGACATACCAGGTAATTTATCCATCATCCCCATCATGCCACCCATGCTTTTCATTTGCACAAGTTGTTCACGGAAATCTTCTAAATCAAAACCTTTACCTTTTTGTACTTTGCTTGCTAATTTAGCCGCTTTATCTTTATCAACTTTAGTTTCAAGTTCTTCGATTAATGAAAGTACATCACCCATACCTAAAATACGAGAAGCAATACGATCTGGGTAGAACGGCTCTAATGCTTCGGTTTTTTCACCCATACCAATAAATTTAATTGGCTTACCAGTGATATGACGGATAGATAATGCCGCACCACCACGTGCATCACCATCTGCTTTGGTTAAGATAACCCCCGTTAATGGTAATGCCTCATTGAAGGCCTGTGCAGTGTTAGCAGCATCTTGACCTGTCATTGCATCAACAACGAATAAGGTTTCAATTGGGTTAATAGCTTTATGAAGACCTTTAATTTCATCCATCATATCGCCGTCAACATGTAAACGACCAGCGGTATCGACGATCACGACATCAATAAATTTCTTTTTCGCATGAGAAATAGCGGCATTAGCAATATCGATTGGCTTTTGAGTAATGTCACTTGGGAAAAACTCAACATCAACCTCCCCCGCTAACGTCTCTAACTGTTTAATAGCCGCAGGACGGTAGACATCGGCACTCACTACAAGTACTGATTTTTTTTCTTTATTTTTTAATAACAGTGATAATTTAGCAACAGAGGTGGTTTTACCCGCACCTTGTAAACCCGCCATTAATAGAACTGCTGGTGGCTGAGTCGCTAAATTTAAATTCTCATTGACTTCCCCCATTGCCAATTCAAGTTCGTTTTGTACGATCTTAATGAAGGCTTGACCTGGGTTTAATGTTTTCGTTACCTCTCTACCAATAGCACGCTTTTTGACTGCTTTTATGAAGTCACGAACAACAGGTAATGCGACATCCGCCTCTAGTAGTGCCATACGCACTTCGCGCAATGTACCTTTAATGTTATCTTCTGTTAATCGGCCTTTACCGCTGATATTTTTCAGGGTCGCCGACAATCTGTCCGTTAAATTCTCAAACATTTTTGTGTCTCATAGCTATTAATAATTAGAATTCTGGTATTATACCTGTTATCACTCAAGGTGCAAAATTCAGCATCGTAAAGATGAACCACCTTAGACAAAAAGTAAAATAAGTGCGTTGTGGAAGAATATACACATTTATGGTTTTTCAAAACAGTATTAACTTCTCATCCGCTTAATAATGCTTATAATACTTATTCTCAAAGTCCCATTTTCTGAATTTTGAATATTAGGTAGCAATTTATGGATCAACTAGCAGTTATTAGTGTTATATTTTATTTTTTAAGTGCTTTTCTTGCTAGTCGACAGTTAATTAAATCACAAGCATCTTTAAATTACTCCGTCGCTACCTCTTCGATTATTGCGCTTCTCTTCCATGCAGCTTGGGTATACCAAAACATCATTTTAATTAATGGCCAAAACCTGCCGATATTAAATGTTGTTTCCTTAGTCTGTTTTGCACTAGCAGGACTTTCTTTAGTTGTGAGTACAAAGCTACACACTGGCGTGTTGAACCCCGTTGTGTGTGGCATGAATATTATCACTTTTATTGCTGTCGAGTTTTTACCAGGTGATTACATTACCCACCTTGAACATAACTCAGACCTAGCAATACACGTTACCTTAGCGATTTTTTCTTATGCTATTTTAATTATTGCCAATTTATTCGCATTACAACTCGCTTATGTAGACTATCGACTTAAAAAACATAAATCACCATTGCAAGCGTTAAAGCTACCGCCATTAATGACACTTGAACGAAGTCTATTCCAATTTATTGGCATTGGCTTTGGTTTACTAACATGTGCCTTGATAACCGGTTTTATCTATTTAGATGATATGTTCGGAGCTGAAAATGCACATAAATCAGTGTTATCGATATTAGCTTGGATTGTCTATGCCGTATTATTATGGGGACGTTCTAAACATGGTTGGCGTGGACGTCTAGTGGTTAACATTACTCTAGTAGGTTCAATATTATTAACATTCGCCTATTTTGGAAGTCGCGTCGTACGTGAACTTATTTTATAACCGATCATAAACCACAGCATTGTATTGCTGTGGTTTATTAATCTCGATTAATCTGCTGATGGGTAAAAACCTGCAACCTGACAATTCGCTTTCAGGATAAGGTTTTCGCTGCCTTGAATAGCCTTGATGCGTTCCGCTCGCTCACATTCCCACTTATTTACCGGATAAGTTTTATTCCAGGCATTCATTAACTGACGTTGTTGACGGCTCATTTTGTAACTTGAATAAATACTATCCATATATAAGTAAGTACGAGCAATCACACCTCGGCTAGTTGTCGGTGGCTCCGCTTTACGGTTTTCTATCTTCATCGCGCAACTACCAAAATCACTTTCAGCGTCACCTAGCATGGCAAAGTTATAGTTACTTCGACTAGCATTCACTGAGCCAATGGCAGGGTACAGGTTATACATATCAGCTTGCATATAACGATATTCCATATTTGCTTTTTCAGCACAACGGCGTCCTTTATAAGCTTTACCTTTTGTATTGACACAAACCTCTGCCCCTTCTCGCCACTCTACAAAATTTCGCCCAAAGTTTTCAGCAGGAACAATATGTTCCCATTCAATGCGTTTTGCTCTTTTTTGATATTTAATACTTTCAAATCCTGCTGGCGGGATAATGTTTTTATCGCTATCGAATTTCGCATCACAATATACCGTATGGCGATCAACTTCATTGGTATACACTTCTTTTTCTAGCTTTCGTTTTGCACTTGAAAAAGAATCAATCTGAGTATTTGCTGCATTAGTAGAAACTGACAACAATAACAAGGTTGGCAATAGATGGAATTTGATAATATTAACCTCTCAAAAAATAAAAAGATTATCTAATGCTAAGCAGATAAAATTCAAGTAATTAATGAGAAATAGAGGCATTCCTAAGGATGTAAACTGATTACTTTCTATCTATTTTAAGGAAATATAAAATTTACAATTCATAACAAAATAAAGCAAAACAAACAAAATCCCCGAAAATTTATAGACGCCACTCGTTTTCCTTAAAAAAAATGTTTTTTTTATAAAATAATAGAGATCTACTTTGTTAAATAAGCATTTCTTAGTTAGTATCAAGTCATCAATTTTTAATACTTTACAAGCAACTACTGGAACTACTTTTGAACGATATACCCATGAGCGCATTATTTATTAGTTTAATAATTTTAATTATTATTTCTGCTTATTTTTCGAGCTCTGAAACAAGTATGATGTCATTAAATCGCTACCGTTTAAGACATTTAGCTAACGATAAAAATAAAGCCGCTATACGCGTTGAGAAACTACTCAATAAGCCAGACAAATTAATCGGTTTGATTTTAATCGGTAATAACTTAGTTAATATATTAGCTTCAGCCATTGCGACTATTATTGGTCAGCGACTATTCGGTGATGCTGGTATTGCCATTGCCACAGGGGCGCTAACTTTAGTGATTCTAATCTTTGCAGAAGTTACCCCTAAGACGATTGCTGTTTTATACCCTGAAAAGATTGCCTTCCCAAGCTCTATTCTATTGACACCACTGCAAAAAATATTAAGTCCACTGGTTTGGTGTATCAATGGTATTTCTAATGGCATATTAATCATCTTTGGTATTAATGTTAATAATCAAAATGATAATGCCCTTTCTAGTGATGAATTACGTTCTGTGGTTAATGAAGCAGGCTCTATGATCCCAGAGCATCACCAGCAGATGCTGTTAAGTATTCTTGAACTAGAAAAGGTCACTGTAGATGAAATCATGGTGCCGCGTAATGAAATTGCAGCAATAGATATCAACCAAGACTGGGAAACTATTTTAAAACAATTAAAGCACCGTACTCATACAATGACTTTGCTATACCGAGATACCATTGATGAAGCTATCGGCTTTTTGCATGCACGAGACTCTTTGCTTAACTTTCTCAAAGAAGACTTCTCAAAAACAACGCTATTAAGAAGTGTACGTGAATTGTATTTTATCCCTGAAGGGACCCCATTAAATACTCAATTAATGAAGTTCCAACAAAATAAAGAACGTATGGGATTAGTGGTTGATGAATACGGTGATATACAAGGGCTTGTTACCTTAGCTGATATTTTAGAAGAAATCGTTGGCGACTTTACGACGACACATGAGCCACACAGCTCTGAAGAGATCCATAAACAACAAGATAACAGTTATATTATCGAAGGTGGTTTGGGCATCCGAGATTTAAATAAAGAAATGGGATGGGCTTTACCTACCGATGGTCCTCGTACTTTAAATGGCCTGATCCTAGAGCATCTTGAAACCATTCCGACTGCGGCGGTTAGTACTCGAATTTGTGGTTACCCGATGGAAATAATGGAAGTTGAAAATAATATGGTAAAACTTGTCAAAATCATTCCAGACTTATATACCCCAGAAGACGAAGATTAACGGAAAGCTGGATAAGTGAGCTGATCGCTTGCTTATCCAAAAGCATACCTATAAAGTTATATTTATTACTCAAATACACTTGAATTTTTTATGAGCTACTTTCATTTAAATCAACTTTGTTGTTATCCTCTACGGCTCGTTTGTTTACAAATAGATCTAAATGACCCTTGATACATATCAATAACTATTTTCCAAATACAGTAATAATCAAACCATACGAATTTAACCCACTACCCGAGGCTTATTGATTTTATATGAACCATGCCATCAATAATAAAAATAACCAAACATTACAAACCGTCAATCCAGACCAATCCATCACTGTCGCTAGTGACTATGGCTATAACAAGATACATAAAGGCTTATTTGCCTCCTTAATGTCATCTATCTTTGCCGGTATGTTTATCGCTATCGCTTTTATCTTTTACATCACAGTCACCACTGGTGCTTCTGCTGAAGCCTCTTGGGGAATTACTAAATTAGCCGGAGGTGTGGTATTCAGCCTTGGCCTTATCTTAGTGGTAGTTTGTGGTTCTGAACTTTTTACTAGTACCGTGCTCAGTAGTGTTGCATGGGGACAAAAAAGAATTACCACCATGGAAATGCTTGGTTGCTGGTTACGCGTTTATCTTGGTAACTTTATAGGCGCTATATTAATGCTTTTGCTGGTTGTTGGCGCAAAGATGTATTTACAAGATGGCGGGCAATGGGGTATTAATGCGATGCATATCGCACAACATAAACTTCACCACACATGGCTGCAAGCTTTCTCTTTAGGTATTTTATGTAACTTATTAGTGTGTTTAGGTGTTTGGATGACATTCACCACTAAAGATATCCTTACAAAATTAGTATTAGTTATCTTACCTGTTGCGATGTTTGTAAGCAGTGGATTTGAACATAGCATTGCCAATATGTTTATGGTGCCTTTAGGTATTGCTTTTCAACATCTATTTTCACCTGAGCTACTTGCACAGCTAGGTTATAGCAGTGATGCCTTTGCAGATTTAACCGTTAGCCACTTTATTGTGAATAACCTTATTCCGGTTACCTTAGGTAATATAGTAGGCGGCGCTGTGATTGTAGGTTTAGGAAATTGGGTGATTAGCCAGGCCAGCGCTGAAAGATTAAAAGAGTCTGATTTGTAATTAATACCAATCACACTAATTAACTGATCTATTTTACTTGTTAAAATAACTTATACCAATTCCGTTAAAGATGTGATCTAATGTTCATATTCAAAGGAGATGATA
>NZ_JBAKAZ010000043.1:0-28021 GCF_038155185.1 Psychromonas aquatilis | reverse complement strand
ACTTCATTTGTAATGAAGTTTACTTACGGGCAAGTACTTTAAAATCTATCTTTTTACATGCTTCATCTTGAGTCGCTTTAATCATAATAGATAAATAAATTAGCTCATGTTTTTACTTAGATTAGTATTACTTTGGTAACACAATATGATTAACATTCTTTTTTTTACGGTTTTTCATAAAAAGCGCTTAAATTTACAACTTGAAAGAGTATAATCTCGGCACTTTCACATGCACTTCATTCACAGGATACAACCATGACTCAAGATGATAAGAAAAAAGCAGCCGCTTATGCCGCACTAGAATACGTTGAAAAAGATACGATTGTAGGTGTAGGTACAGGTTCAACCGTAAATCACTTTATTGATGCATTAGCAACGATTAAAAATGACATCATCGGTGCTGTATCAAGCTCAGAAGCATCAACTGCTAAATTGAAAGAATATGGGATTGAAGTTTTTGACCTAAATGAAGTTTCTGAATTAAGTGTTTATGTTGATGGTGCAGATGAAATAAACGCTTACAACCATATGATTAAAGGTGGCGGCGCAGCACTAACAAGAGAAAAGATTGTTTCTGCTGTAGCAAAACAATTTATTTGTATCGTTGATGATACAAAAAATGTTGATATCTTAGGTGACTTCCCATTACCTGTTGAAGTGATCCCAATGGCACGCAGCTACGTTGCTCGCGAATTAGTAAAACTAGGTGGTGACCCAGTTTACAGAACCGGTGTTGTGACTGATAACGGTAACGTTATTTTAGATGTTCATAACCTTCAAATTGCTGAGCCAATGACACTAGAAAATCAAATTAACAGCATTGTAGGTGTTGTTACAAACGGCTTATTTGCAAACCGTGCAGCAAATGTAGTGTTAGTCGGCTCTGAAGACGGCGTGAAAACCTTAAAATAGAATATCATGACCTATTTAGGGGCAACTGCTAAGTAGGTCAACCACTTCCAAATTAGTAATAAGTAGTTTCAATTTTGCATATAAGAAATCGCTCTCTCAGATTCACAAAACTGACTATTTTTGCTATTTTACTGGCACTAAAATTATTCACAAATTTAATCCACTTACCTTCACAAGGCCCAAGGAAATACGATGACCAAGTTTTCACTCAATAAAGATAAAATTAAAATTCTTCTTTTAGAAGGTTTACATCAGAGCTCTGTAGATACATTTACACAAGCTGGCTACCACAATATTGAAAGTATCAAAACATCACTAAGTGAAGAAGATTTAATTGAAAAGATTAAAGATGTCCATTTCATCGGTATTCGTTCTCGCTCTAACTTAAATGCAAAAGTATTAGCAGCCGCTAAAAAACTAGTGGGTATCGGTTGTTTTTGTATCGGTACAAACCAAGTAGATTTAGAAGCAGCACAAGCAAAAGGTGTTGCAGTATTTAATGCACCTTTCTCTAATACACGTAGTGTTGCTGAGCTAGTACTAGGTCAAGCATTACTATTATTACGTGGCGTGCCAGAGCGTAATGCAAAAGCACACCGTGGTGAGTGGGACAAATCTGCAACAGCATCATACGAAGCACGTGGTAAAAACTTAGGTATTATCGGTTACGGTCATATCGGTACACAGTTTGGTATTCTTGCTGAAGGTTTAGGCTTTAATGTTTCTTACTATGACATTGAAAGCAAACTGTCTCTAGGTAATGCAACACAGGTTGCTAGCATGCAAGAGTTACTTTCTAAATCAGACGTAGTTAGCCTACACGTACCAGAAGTTGATTCAACGAAAAACATGATGGGCGCAGAACAATTTGCACAGATGAAAGACGGTGCAATTTTCATGAATGCTGCTCGTGGTACTGTTGTTGATATTCCAGCACTGTGTGATGCATTAAAAAGTAAAAAATTATCAGGTGCAGCAGTTGACGTATTCCCAACTGAACCAAAATCAAATAAAGAAGAATTTGAATCGCCATTACGTGAGTTTGATAATGTAATTCTAACGCCGCACGTTGGTGGTAGCACACAAGAAGCACAAGAAAACATTGGTTACGAAGTAGCTGGTAAACTTGTTAAATACTCTGACAATGGTTCTACACTGTCTTCTAAGAACTTCCCTGAAGTGTCTTTACCTGCACATAAAAATGCAAGTCGACTATTACACATTCACAAAAACCAACCAGGTATTTTAACTAAAATTAACTTGGCATTTGCTGAAAATGATATCAATATCGCTTCTCAGTACTTACAAACAAATGAAAATATTGGTTATGTAGTTATCGACGTTAACAGTGAAGATGCAGATACAGCATTAACTAAGTTAAAAGAGATCGAAGGTACTATCCGCGCTCGTTTATTAAACTAATCATTGATAAACAAGTGCACTAAAGGGGCTAATAAAGCCCCTTTTTTATTGCTAAAATATTTAATGCATTCACTCTATATTATACCAATCACACTAATTAACTGATCTATTTTACTTGCTAAAATAACTTATTTCTTCGTTGTAATTTTCGCAAATAGAACAACTATTTAACTCAAATTACGCCTTAAACTAAGTCATTTTTTCTGCGCAAAATTTAGATCACTTATTTAATATAATTGGTATTACCAAGTATCATAATAAAATTTGCTAAGAGTTCTTCCTATTAGTCATGATTATGTCTCTTTATCTTTATTGATCTCTTCTAAAATAAAGTCTCTAAATACTTGGTTTGCACGACAAAGATAACTGTCTCGACGCCATGCTAAACTTAAATCAATACAGAATGGCTCAACAAAAGGTCGTGTAATGATTTGGTCGTCCTCCTGAATCGTCACTTTCCACATCGGAGAAATAGCATAACCTTTACGTATCACCGATTTTATAAGGGGTAATAAATTGCTCGTAAACGCTATTTTAGGGCTTTCACTCTCTTGGTGACTTATTTTTTCTATTAATGAATGATGGTAATAGCCTTTACCAAATAGTATTAATTCATACTTTAAGAATTCTGAGTATTCAATGCGATCAAATTGCGCAAGAGGATGATCAGCTGCCATACATACCACCATCTCTTCTCGCATCAATTGGCCACTTTCAAACTCTACTGGTAAATCATGATCAGCGACCACACCTAACTCTAATTCTCCATCTAATAGCTTTTTACGAATATTACGTGTACCCGTATCAATCACATTAATACCCAACGCTGGATATTGATGTTTAAAAGCCATTAATAAAGGTGGTAAAAAGTAAGAGCCAAGCATTGGTGGGACGGCTATTTCAACTTTACCTTGATCTAACCCTTCAATGGCTTGCATCGCTAATTTAGCATCGCTAGTTTGTTGTAGAATTTGTTTTGCATGCAGTAAAAATGCTTCGCCAGCTTCAGTTAATGACACACCTCTTTCTCGACGATGAAACAGCGGCATATTAAGTTCGATTTCTAATTTTTTAATACTACTGCTAATAGCCGGTTGCGCTAAATACAAGCGTCGCCCTGCCCCAGAAATACTCCCGGTTTCCACCACGGCAACAAAATGCTGTAACTGTCTAAACTCCATATAGCCCTTTCCTTTTCCAGCGAGATACCCCCATAAATTATATATATGGAACCTATAAGTACAATATATTTAATTTATCTATTAGATTTCGATATCCTCTTTTTATCCCTAATTTAAGTGTGTATTTAAAATGAAGAAATTGAGTCGATATAACCGTTTAATTATTGCTGTTTGTGCTTGTTCTATGGTGACTTTCTCGAATATTTACTGGTTGCAACCGTTACTGCCTACTTTGCAACAGGAGTTTAATATTAGTTTGTTAGCAGCCAACTTGGCAATGTCTGCGCCGTTACTGGGTATGGGCTTGGGATTATTAATATTCGCCAGCCTTTCTGACTCAATTGGTCGTGGTCCTATCTTAATAAAAGGCATGATAGCTGGATTATGTATTTCGTTGATGCTGCCAATGATAGAAAATTATACGGTATTTTTATCATTACGCTTTATTCAAGGCGCCTTTTTATCTGTTTGCCCTGCAGTTGCGATTCCATTATTAGGTGAAGAGTTAAGAAAAAGCTGGTTACCAACAGCGGTAGGATTTTATATTGCTTCTAATACCATTGGCGGTATTAGTAGCCGTTTAATTGGCGGTGCATCAGTTGATCTGTTTGGGAGTTTTCAGGCGACCGGGTTTGGTATGGCTATTGTCACCGCGATATTATTCATTGGTGTTTATATTGCGCTGCCAACACAACGCCACTTTACGCGTCAGAAATTTCAGCTTAAACCAAGTTTAAACATCTTTGCTACACACATAAAAACCCCAAAACTCCTTATTGTCTACCTGATTATTGGTCTTGGTTTTGGTTGCTTTGTCAATATATTTAGTTACTTAATGAGTGTCCTAGAAGCCGCACCTTATGCATTACCTAGTGCACTACGTAGCTTGATCTTTGTAACCTTTTTAGGAGGCACTATGAGTGCTTCATTAGCAGGTAAGTTTGCTAAACGATATGGTCAACTAGCAGGTATTGCGACAGGGGTTTTTATTATGTTAGCGGCAAACCTATTGCTCAGCCATCACAACCTATCAGTCATGACATGTGGCATGATTTTAATGGCTTTTGGTTTTTTCTTTTGTCATGCTCAAGCTAGCACACTGGTTGGTCGCTCTGTTAAAAAAGGCAAAGGCAGTGCTCAGGCTTTATATAGCTTATTTTATTATAGTGGTGCAAGTTTAGGTGTGTTCTTCATTGATCCTTTCTACCAACAATGGGGTTGGCAAGGTGTGTTAGTCAGTACCAGCATTGCACTCGTTACCTGTTTGCTACTATTAGTGATATACCAAGTGAAATATAAAAAACCACATAAACAATTAGCACATTCTCATTAAAACAAAAAAGGCCGATCATATTTACTATGATCGGCCTTAATATAAAGTGAATATTAAATGTTAATAATCACTGAACTTAATAAGAGATTAGATAATCACAAGCTCTTTAGCAATGTTGCCACGTGTAGCATTTGAGTAAGGACATACTAAATCAGCTTTTTCTACTAGTGCTTCAGCTTGTGCTTTATCCATATCACCTAGTGAGATAGATAATTTAACAGCGATACCAAAACCACCTTCGATTGGACCAATGGATACTTCAGAGTTGATGTATAGATCGCTTGGTAATGCCACTTTTTCAGCGCCAGCAACGTGCTTAAGTGCGCCAATGAAACATGCTGCGTAACCTGCACCAAATAGTTGCTCAGGGTTCGTACCTTGACCGTCATCACCACCTAAGTTTTTAGGAGTAGATAGTTTAACATCTAAACGACCGTCATCAGATTTAGCGATACCTTCACGGCCACCAGTTGCTGTTGCGTTAGCTGTGTAAGCGACTTCTTGTAATACATTCATAATGAACTCCAACGTTGACATTGATAAAAAATATTTATTTTGTGTACAAAATAATAACCAGAATAAATAGCAATTGCAAATACTTTGCATGCAAATTAAAATGTTTGAGAAAAGGAGATGCTATGTCATTTGAACAACTACAATTAAAAAACCAGTTATGTCACCGTTTATATATGGCATCTAATAGCATTGCTCGCACTTATCGCCCTCTCCTAGCAGAGATAAATCTCACTTACCCTCAGTATGTCGTGATGATGGCTTTATGGGAAGAAGATAAAATTACTATTGCTGCCTTGATTGAAAAAACAGCGATCGATGGCAGTGCTTTAACACAAATCTTAAAAAAAATGAGTGATAAAGCATTATTAGTGGTTATTAGAGATGAGTCAGATAAACGAAAACGCTTTATCCAACTAACACCAGAAGGCTCGTCGCTCCAACATAAAGCCGCAGAAATACCGCATCAAATTCAATGTAAATTTAATAGTATTGATAGTGCTCAAGCACAACAATTAATGCACTTATTAGACTTAGTCGTTCATGATTTAAATAGTGAACCAACGGATACATTAAATACTGATAATGAATAATAAATATTAGCTGAGCAGCCTACTTACTTTACGTTCACAACTTACCAGTATAACAATTGTTCTGAGACTAAAGTTGCCTGAGTCAGTCTTACAGCTATGCATAATTAAGAAGCATCGCGATTAGCTGGTTTTATTGGCTTTACGATCAATACAACCTAAGTCTTTATCTGGTGCAATCACGTTTCTGACCAATTGCTTAAGCTCTGTAATTTCAGGAAACCCAGCTTGCTCTTTACGTGACCAAATCCTGGTTCCATTTGCATATATTTCAAAAATACCGCCTTCACCGGGCTGTAAGGAAACCTCGTCTAACTCTGCTTCAAAAGTGCTCAGTAACTCTTGAGCCATCCATGATGAACGCATTAACCATTTGCACTTTTTACAATATTTGATTTCGATTTTATTCATTTAATTCTCACTCGACAAGTCACATAATAGCACTCAGTCTACAACCTAACGTCATTCATATACAAGGTGATTATACGCCCCATGATTAGCGCGGATCTAGGCACCTTTAAAGCTCGTTATACTGTTGTTTCACAAATACGAACATATGCCATGGAAAAAGCACAAGCCAATAGATGAAAGTAAAGCAGGAGAAAGGACAGTAAATGAATGGACATTAAAAATAACAAACAATTAAGACAGGAAATCAATCACAAATAAGCCCTTTAACCTCATCACTCAGTAATGAAATTAAAGGGAGATACCATGAAAAAACTAACGCTTTGTCAGTCCTTTCTTATTTAAATATGGCAGGATATGAGGACGAGATTCTTTTGATAACTGGCCAGTGACTTGCTCAGACCAACTACTTTGTTTTTGATTACTGCTACGACTAGCATAATAATCATGAATGACCTGATCGTAACCTTTAATATCATCGATATTCAGCGGCTGATATTGATTTTCATGCATAATCACATGCGCAGGTAAGCGCGGCTTAACTTCAGGGTCTTGATCTGGATAACCTAAACACATACCAAACAAGATCGATGTATTTTGTGGTAATTCCAGCAATTCATCAACCAGCTCAATCTTATTACGTAAACCACCAATATAAACCCCACCCAGACCTAAAGATTCAGCAGCTAATAAGCAGTTTTGAGCCATAATCCCACTATCAACAGCACCAATCAGTGTTAATTCAGTAAAATCAGCTTGTACTTCAGGGTTAATTTCTGCATGGCGTTGATAATCAATACAAAAAACTAAAAATTCTGTGGCGCTTTCAACATAAGGTTGATTACCTGCATACTCAGCTAACAACTTTCTTTTATTTTTATCAGTGACTCTGATAATAGAAACAACTTGTAACATACTCGAAGAAGAAGCCGCTAAACCAGCTTGAATAATCGTCTCCAGTTGCTCTTTTGATATCGGTTGCTCAGTGTATTTTCGAATCGAACGATGGTTTAACATGGTCTCAATCGTTTTGTTCATAAATCGGTAATCCTTGTTACTCTAATTGTCTTTATACGTTAAACTCTATCTTAATCACATTTATAAAGATAATGAAGTAAGCGTTATCTTTATAAATGCCAATACTGTTATTAATAAAAAAATAGCTTCATTTATTGGCTCCTCTTAAGCTGAATATTTAAGTCCTAAGACGTTATCACTCAAGAACAGCCAATACCTGTAATAGCATTCACTAGATATTAAAAAACTACATTACCAGCATATGAAAACCAACACCTGAGATACCCGCTCCTAAAAGTCTTAAAAGTTGCTGACCACCTTTAAATTTAACAAGCGTTGAGCCTATCACAACGCCAGCAATATGAATCACTGCCGTACCAACAACAAACCCTAAAGCATAAAGCATAGGCTCTGCTAGATAAGGCATTTCCGTGCCGTGCGCATGACCATGGAATATGGCAAAAAAACCAACAAAAATCATGGCAACAAAAGCAGGTAGCTGTTTATTCGCAGCAATCGCAATACCTAATGCAAGAACAGAAAAGACAATCCCTAATTCTACCGAGATAAAATCGATCCCTTTCATGCCCAATACACCACCAAATAACATAACAACAACAAAAGTAGCCGGGACTTTCCAAATCGCTTTACCACCCATTTGTGCACTTAATATGCCGACACTTAACATCGCCAGTAAATGATCAAAACCAAGAACAGGATGACTAAACCCAGATGTAAAACCACCAGCGCCATCTATCTCATGTGCAAAAACAAGAGAAGGAAAAGCCAATAAAATAGCGATAAATATATTTAAGCCTTGTTTCATTTTGAATCCTAATATAATTAATTGAAATTTGAGGTTAGCTATCATAATAACTAATCATCAAGTAGTTTACACAAATCAAACGCTTATATGACCAACGAATTAAAAAATCCTCTTTAATCGAGTACGTAAATAAAATAATAACTGCTCAAACTGATGCTTTTAGATGTTTAAAATAATGTTTCTAATGCATTGATTCCCTTATTTTTTTATGAACAATAATCCAGTGACGCTGTCAGTAGATCAAGTACACGATGGATTTTATAACGATTAGCAACCTGTAGAGAGAAACAGATGAACACTTTAATTACTTCTTTTATGAGAAACTTTTTTGCAAAAGCATTTACAGTGATCTTTTTTGGATTAGCCCTAATTTTGGTTATTTCATTATTTAATAATGTCGTAGAAGGATTGATGGCAAAAACAGATTTAACTGAGATTCTGTTAAAAAGTATTAATACTGGCGTTATTGCCTTGGCTGTTTTTGAACTCGCACTTATTATTAATAAGGAATATTCAGAGCCCGACGAAGATGATAATAAAAATGCAATAGACCTGTTGCGCGTCACCTTACCAAGGTTTATCGGTACCGTCTGTGTTGCACTATCGTTAGAAGGGTTAATCATGGTGATTAAATATAGTCAGCTAGATTTAGCCGGTAATTTATATTACCCAGTGGCGATCATAGCCAGTACTGCACTGCTTTTAACATCTCTAGGTATTTTCTTACATTTAACGAAACACAAATAAGACGTTCATCATTAGTATAATATCAATTAAAACAAGAACAGCCTTGATTTAAGAGGCTGTTCTGCTTACTAGCCAACATTAAAATATAGAGTCTTGCATTTTAGTGGTGAGCAATTCTAATACTTGCATTCCCATATATGAATTTCCTTTTCGATTTAAACGTGGACTCCACACTGCAACCGCATATTTACCCGGGTGTAAGGCAACAATGCCACCACCAACGCCACTCTTCCCAGGTAAACCAACTTTAAAAGCAAACTCACCGGCTTCATCATAAAAACCACACAGTTGCATCACTGCATTTATTCGCTTAGCCTGCCCGGGCGTCACAATCACCTCGCCACTGGCAAGGTCTACTCCCCCGGTTACTAAGAACATAAATGAGTGGGCTAATTCGCAGCAATTCATCTCGATTGAACAAAGGTAAAAATACAGGTCTAAAACATCTTCGACATCATTATGAATATTCCCAAAATCTCGCATTAAATAGATTAATGCTTTATTTCTATCACCGGTACGCTTTTCTGATTCAGCGACCTTTTTGTTGTATTGTAAGTTTGGGTTATTAGCTATTTTTCTAATAAAATTTAATAAGTCGACCTTGGGGTTACTCAAATAACTCATTAATACATCGCAAATAACAATGGCACCTGCATTAATAAAAGGATTACGTGGAATACCATTCTCAAGTTCCAATTGAATTAAAGAGTTAAAGGCAGTACCTGAAGGTTCAACGCCAACACGTGACCATAACTTTCCGCCCATAATACGCATCGCTAAGGTTAATGAAAAAACTTTAGAAATACTCTGTATTGAAAAACGCTCCTGACTATCACCTTGGTAAAAGTCCCCTTTATCAAGGTGCACTAAATGAATACCTAATTTATCGGGATCAATCTTCGCCAGCTCTGGAATATAAGAAGCAGCAACGCCTTTATTCTCTAAGGGTTGTAACTCAATAAAAATATCGTTAAACACAGTTTTAAAATTAACATCTTTCATAGGGCATAAGTAGAATCAATGATTAAGGTGATTTTAGCTTATCACGCATAAAATAGGATGCATCAAAAATGTTCAGCGTGATGATCACTGTTATAGTCACTGAGAAGAGATAAGTTTTAAGCGTTGATGTCAGCAAACTCAAAACGGTATAAGTTCCGTTTCAGTGCTCTTCTTATTAATAAAAGCAACGAACACTCAGCAACAAAATTTAAAATAATAGGCAATAAAATCAACAATAATGCTATTCTTTTTTTATTATTCCAAACTTTCTATGTAAACCAATGTCTGCCTTTTTATAGTCACTAACATAAGCCGTCACTTCTTTGATAAAGTAATGGCCATGTTAGTATCTTCTTTTTTATTTTCATTAAGGCCTTACTGTGATTCCTAAATTCGTAACTAAACGGTGGATGACGCCATTATTAATACTGATCGCAATTGCTATCGGTATTCTCTTCTACCTAGACTCGATTGTTAATTCAACTTTTAAAGATAAACAATGGTCAGTTGCATCTACTGTTTATGCTCGTCCTTTAGAAATCTATGAAGGGTTACCTTTATCATTAACTGATCTGAAAAAAGAGATGACCTTACTTGGTTATGATTTTGTTGGTGACGTTAAACAGCCTGGACAAGCATTTATTGGCCAAAATCAAGCCACTATTTTTATCCCTAAATTTCAATTCAGTGATGAATTAGCACCCGCACAAAAAATAAAAATCACCTTAAATAACGGCATTATATCGACATTAGAAAGTAAAGATAATAAGCCACTCGTACGTTTACAGCCGCTAGTGATAGGCGGTATTTACCCATCTCATAACGAAGATAGACTATTAGTACAACTCTCTGATGTGCCTGTTTCTTTACAGGAAATGTTAGTCGCAGTGGAAGACAAAGACTTTTACAACCACGCTGGTATTTCATTGCGAGGTATTGGCCGTGCAATGATCGCAAATATTAAAAAAGGTGAATTATCTCAGGGTGCTTCAACCCTCACTCAACAGTTAATTAAAAATTACTACCTCACACCAGAGCGAACATTAATTCGTAAAGCGCAAGAAGCTCTAATGGCGATGTTACTAGAATTGCATGCGAGCAAAGCTGATATTTTAGAGGGGTATATTAATGAAATATACCTAGGTCAAGATGGCCCTCGTGCGATTCATGGTTTTGGTTTAGCCAGTCAGTATTATTTCAAAAAGAGCCTAAACGACTTGTCTCTTTCACAACAAGCTCTATTAGTTGCATTGGTGCGCGGAGCGAGTTATTACAATCCATGGCGTAACCCTGAACGTGCATTAAAACGCCGTAATTTAATATTAGATATCGCAGTACAAGAAAACTACCTTGATGCCAGTCAAGCTGAAGAAGCGAAAAAAACACCGTTAGGTGTGGGTGAACGCAATGCTGGTAGCAATAAACGTTACCCTGCTTATTTAGATCTGGTACGCAGACAACTACAAAATGATTACAAAGCTGAAGATTTAAGTTCAGATGGTTTATCTATCTTCACGCATTTTGACCCATTGATTCAAGAAACAGCAGAGTCTAGCCTAGTTAAAATGATGACTAAGCAGAAAAAATCTGACGCCAATGCTAACCTGCAGGGCGCGGTAGTTATCAGCCAACCCAATACAGGTGCAGTAACCGCCATTGTTGGCGGAAGCGACACTCAATACGCCGGATTTAACCGAGCAATTGACGCACGTCGACAAATCGGTTCCTTAATGAAACCCGCTGTGTATTTAACCGCTTTAGAGCAAAGTGATAAATATACATTAGCAACCAAAATAAGTGATGCCGCCTACCAGCAAAAATTAGCTAATGGTAAAAGCTGGTCACCTAAAAATTACGATTTAAAAGACCATGGTGATGTGCTTTTATATAAAGCATTAGCACGCTCATATAATCAAGCAACCGCTCGTTTAGGTAATGAATTAGGTTTAGAAAATATATTATCAACCATAAAACGACTTGGTGTAGATGCAGATATTCCAGCACTACCAGCCATTACATTAGGCGCGGCAGAGCTGAGTCCACTTGAAGTCGCGCAGATGTACCAAACTATTTCTTCTGGCGGGTTTTATACACCGTTATTAGCGATCCGTGCTGTGGTTGACCCAAATGGGGAGGTGCTCACTAGTTATCCTATCGATATAGAAAAACGTTTTAGCGCAAGCTCAATTTATATATTACGCCATGCATTACAAGCAGTTACACATGAAGGTTCAGCAAAAGCATTACAATGGTTAATGCCTGATTTCGCTGTTGCGGGAAAAACCGGTACTACTAACAATCTTCGAGATAGCTGGTTTGCAGGTTTTTCTGATGATATGCAAGCCGTTGTCTGGTTAGGTCGTGATGATAATAAATCAACTGGTTTAACTGGTTCAAGTGGCGCACTGCGTGTTTGGGCTGATATTTTCAAAGCGCGTGCTCAGCAACCACTACAGAATATCCCCCCTAAGAATATTACGATTAACTGGGTTGATAGTGAAACAGGTGTAGGTAGCCAAGATGAATGTGGTAATGCGATACCACTGCCTTTTGTAAAAGGTAGTGAGCCAAAACAGGAAATAAGTTGCACAACTACTGATAAAGTATTTGATTGGTTCCGAAATTTAACAAACTAAAGAGATCACCATAATGAATAACTATAAAAAAATAACTATTGCTTGCTGCTCTTGCTTCTTATTTGCTTGTAGTGTGCAACCTGTTGATACAACACCAACAGAGTCAACAACACCAAGCACAATAACTGACGCAACAGAGACGGATACAACTAATAATACCGTTAAAGGTAATTCAGCATTAAACTCATTATTAAGCCTAGCTGAGCAGCAAGAAAATAGCGGTAATTTACAGGCAGCAACAGGCACTTTAGAGCGAGCGGTTAGGATATCTCCACGCTACCCTGAAACCTATTTACGACTAGCAGAGTTAAATTATCGCCAAGGTAAAACCGCGCAAGCACAATCTTTTGCTGAAAAAGCACTGAGCTTAAACCCGAACCAAGCATTAACCGAGCAAGCTGAATCTTTATTACAAAAACTGCAGTAGTAATAACGCGTTAATCCCTTCATCAAGGCTCCTTTGTTGAAGGCGATAACCCTATACTTAACCATAAAAGAATCAGTATTGGTTTATTTACTGGTCGCTGATTGTCGATAACGATTAGCGCAACAAAACGAATAAGATCATTAATAAACTAATGGTCTTTCCTTTCATAAGTACCTAGTTAAACAACTCATGTTAATCGTTCAAGCGCAGTTCGAGCGGATATCGAAAATCAAATAAGCCCAGCTAATACCAATACAAGCCCAGTTCAAACGCACATCTAAAAGCAAGTAAAACCTGCTAATACCAATACAAGCCCAGTTCGAGTGCCCATCGAAGAACAAATAAGCCCTGCTAATATCAATACAAACGAAGTAACAACTTAGTAATACCTAATGTTTGAAAAGGTAAGCTCAGTTTAATGGTTTAGTGTGGAAGAAAATCAGGGGGAGGATGAAAGATAACAACGGCTTAATCATAAAAGCTGTTGTTATCTTTTAAATAGATAGGTTTTATATTACTGCTTATTTTCTTTTAAGAAATTAACAGCACGATCAGGGAAGTCTGTAAATACACCATCTACATTGGCTTTATTATAGAAAATATCTAATAAATCTTCGAAGTTCTCTGCATATGCAGGAATTCTGCCTTCATCTAATCTAAACGTATATGGATGAACTTTGATGCCCGCTTGGTGTGCATCTTTCACAAGAGAGGTAAAAACAAGGTTCTCTTTAGTCGACTCAGGAGAAACAACCATTGGTTTCCATGGACCTACACCATCAGCATAAGTGGCAATTTCTTTCATTGCGCCCGGCTTAAACATCCAATCATAGTTATAATCAACAGCTTTACCGTCAACATATTCCTTTGTTTCGCCCCAGCTTGTTTCTGCCATTAATTGTATTAGCTTGATATCCATCGCTAATGCAGGCATTAATTCAGTTTTAATACGTTTTAGCTCGTTAGTATCAAATGACTGCAGGTAAACACGAGAAGATTTATCGGTATAGCCATATTCTTTAAGCACTTTTAATACCGCCATGCTGATATCTTTACCTTCATGGCGATGGAACCAAGGTGCTTTTATTTCAAGATACAAACCAATGTCATTGCCTGTACTCGCATTTAATCCTTGAATTAATTCAATTTCATCTTCTAAAGTATGGGCTTCAAAATGAGATTTTCCTAAAGGAAAACGTTGTGGGTAATCAGCAGATCGTTTTCCATCTTTTACGTTAAATGCCTCGGTCATTTCCAATGCTTCTATTTCAGCGAGTGTAAAGTCAATAGCATAGTAACGGCCATCTTCGCGTTTACGATCTGGGTAAACATCGGCTACATTCGTTACGCGATCTAAATAATGGTCATGTAATACCACTAACTTATCGTCTTTAGTCATTACTACATCTTGCTCGATGTAATCAACGCCCATTGCATAGGCCATTGATTTCGCAGCCATAGAGTGCTCTGGTAAATAACCACTTGCACCACGGTGAGCAACAACGATTTTATCTGCGTAAGTATAACTGGCGATAGGTAATGAAATAACAGCACCTAATAACAATTTTTTTAGACTTGGTAATTGTGTAAACATTGTTTAATTATCCTTTATAATTTTAATTAATTTTCTAATTCGTACTTCCTGGTTCTGACATATTAAAAGTCGTATAGCAGAAAGCCTGTATTAAGCTTAAGTGGCTCAATACAGGCTTCATTTCTTCAAGATATTACTCACTTAATAGCGATATTATTACGCTTGAGCATTCTCTTGATCGATCTTGCGTTGCTTATGTATCTTATTCTCACCAAACATAGCTAAGATAAGGAACAATATAGACATCGCACATGAAAGAATGATGACAAGGAAGCCACCATCCCATCCAAAGTGGTCAACTGTGTAACCTAATAAAGCATTAGCTGCTACAGCACCACCAAGGTAACCGAATAGACCTGTTAGGCCAGCAGCAGTACCTGCAGCTTTTTTCGGTGCAAGTTCAAGTGCGTATAAACCAATTAGCATTACAGGGCCATAAATTAAGAAACCAATAGAGATTAAAGCAAGCATATCTACAGTTGGGTTACCTGCTGGGTTGAACCAGTAAACCAATACTGCCAGAGTTACTAAGATCATAAATAGAATACCAGCTGGTGCTCTACGGCCTTTAAATAGCTTATCTGAGATTAAACCACATAATAATGTGCCTGGAATACCGGCCCATTCATATAAGAAGTATGCCCATGAAGATTTATCAACAGAGAATTCTTTTACTTCACTTAAGTAAACTGGCGCCCAATCTAATACACCGTAACGAATTAAGTAAACAAACGCATTAGCAATTGCGATGTACCATAGCAATTTATTATTAAATACATATTTAAAGAAGATTTCTTTTGCAGACATTTCAGTTTCAAAAGATTTATCGTAGTTATCAGGGTAATCATCTTTATATTCTTCAATCGCAGGTAAACCACAAGATTGTGGTGTATCTTTCATGATTAAGAAGGTAAATATAGCAACCAACATAGCAAAGAAAGCAGGAACATAAAAAGCTGCACGCCAGTCTTCGTTAAATGCCCATAAACCTAATAGGAATAATGGACCAATTAAACCACCACCGACGTTATGCGCTACATTCCAAATCGATACAATACCGCCACGCTCTTTATGTGACCACCAATGTACCATGGTACGGCCACACGCAGGCCAGCCCATACCTTGGAACCAACCATTAAGGAACAATAAGATAAACATCGCTGTGATACTGCTCGTTGCCCATGGCATAAAACCAAAACAAAACATCACTAACGATGACAATACTAAACCTGTCGCCATAAAGTAACGCGGGTTAGAACGATCAGATATATTACCCATCAAGAATTTAGATAAACCATAAGCAATAGAAACTGAAGCAAGTACAACCCCTAGGTCACCACGGCTATAACCATACTCTTCGATTAAGAAAGGCATTGCTAAACTGAAGTTTTTACGTACTAGGTAATAACCAGCATAGCCAATAAAAATACTTAAGAATAGTTGCCAGCGAAGGCGCTTATAAAGAGGGTCAATTTGGTTTTCAGGCAGGCGGTCAATATGTGCCACAGGCCTAAATAGATTTAACATAGGTTATTCCTTAGGATGAGTATTATATGTATTAAATTAGTTTTTTAATTTCACATAACATTAGTCGCTTTAATGCCATGTTTTTTTAAAGGCGCGATATTACTCTAACGCGCAACAAATAACGATAAATAGATCACAATCGAGCGTAAAATGATTTAAATCAATAAAAATAATTAACATTATGATAAGAAAAACAACAAAAACGCTCGCCAACTAACCGTAAAAATCAAAAACATCAACAAAAACGAAACCCAAAAACCTTGATATAGTTCGATAATGAACAAAATGTTAAATTTTAGATTTGAATATGCTCTTTTATCTCCAAAAAGAATCGATATTGAAAGCCAAGATGAATCATAAATAGAGAAGAGCATTGTGGGAAGAGGAAGAAAAAGTATTCACTAAGTTTGCACAATAGGCTATCTATACGCTAATAAGTAATGCACTCATTACCCCCCTCTTATAAATAAAAATAAGCCAGAATAGGTGTAGCAATACAGATGTAACAGCATAGATTAATCGATCCCTGTTGTTACACAAAACGCATTAAACATTATATTAAGTGACAAAGTCATTATTTAGGCAGGTTTATGGTGCTTATTTGATAGCAAGCTAAACACTGCAGTCTTGTTTAACAAGACTGTTAGCCTCCAATAATAGAAGAAAATATCGAGTTTTATTCATCACATGCCGCTAGATCTCAATTGTACGTAAGACCTAGTACCTATATCTAACACCTAGTACTTTATCTAACATCTAAAAAACAACGTCATGATGCTTGATTAGAGCAAAATATAACCTTCGACATAAATTAAATACGATTCATTTTAATTTAATTAACTTTAATAATAGTTACAACCAAAACTATTTATCGCTAAACAAATTACTTTTTTTAGAGCGAACAAAACGCAATAAAACCCTTTTATATCAAGGGGGATGAGTAATATTCAGCTAAGAATATAATCAGCCAATTAACTTAATCAACAAAATTATAACCTTTATAACATTTAAATTAACACTTGATAGTTAGTGCACTAATCATTAGCATATAAAGTTAATTGAACGTTCAATCAATCTATTAATTGATTAATCGTAACAAAAAAGGACTGATTGATGGCAAGACCAAATATGAAAGAAATTCGCGCACAACAGCTTATTGATGCAACATTAATTTCTGTTGAACGCCACGGTTTACAACATACAACCATCAATACAATCAGTGCTATCGCAGGTATGTCATCGGGTATCATTAGTCACTACTTTGGTGGGAAACAAGGATTAATTGAAGCGACGCTTAAGTATCTTCTGGACCAATTGAAGCAAGCATTATTAAGTAGAATATCAGATCAAGAGCTCTCTCCAGTAGAACGTCTATCAATGATCGTTGAAGCAAACTTTACAGAGTTGCAACAATCAACAGCAGCAACTAAAACCTGGTTAAGTTTTTGGTCTGAATCAATGCATGAACCGGGTCTCGCAAGACTGCAACACATTAATAGTGAACGTTTATACAGCAACTTACTTTTCTGTTTTAAACAACTATTACCTAATACCGCTGCGATTAATGCAGCTAAACAAACAGCAGCTGTAATTGACGGCTTCTGGTTACGAAGCGCCTTAAGCTCAACACCGGAAGCAGAGTTCAAACAAGCTCAAATTTTATCTAAAGCCTTTATTAATACTGTGCTTACACAGTATGGAGAAAATCAATGTCATCATTAACCGTTTATCAAAACTACGTCCATGGCCAATATATCGCTAATGGTACTGGCGAAACATTTGAAGTCATCAACCCAGCAACGGGTGAAGTTAGCTACTTAGTAGAAACAGCGACTGAAGCAGTACAAAAAGCAGCTATCGACAGTGCAAAATCTGGTTTTGCAACTTGGTCAAAAATGACAGCAATGGAGCGTAGCCGTCTATTGCTTAAAGCAGTGGCGTTATTACGTGAATATAATGATGAACTTGCTGCCGGTGAAGTATTAGATACAGGTAAACCATTACAAGAAGCAATTGAAGTAGACATCGTAACTGGTGCTGACTCTATTGAGTTTTTTGCAGGGCTAGCGCCAAGTATTGAAGGTAACCAACAAACCGTTGGTGATGACTTCTACTACACACGTCGTGAACCATTAGGTATTTGTGCAGGTATTGGTGCTTGGAACTACCCACTGCAAATCGCTTGTTGGAAATCGGCACCCGCTTTAGCTTGTGGTAACGCAATGATCTTTAAACCTTCTGAAGAAACACCTCGTGGTGCAATGCGTTTAGCAGAAATTTTCACTGAAGCTGGCATTCCAGATGGCGTATTTAATGTCGTTCACGGTGATGGACGCGTTGGCGCATGGTTAACTGGTAACGAAGATATTGCAAAAGTATCTTTCACTGGTGAGGTTGGTACTGGTAAAAAAGTAATGGCTGCTGCGGCAAGCTCATTAAAAGAAGTAACAATGGAACTAGGTGGTAAATCACCATTAATTATCTTTAATGATGCCGATCTTGAAGACGCTGTTTCTGCAGCAATGCTTGGTAACTTCTACACACAAGGTGAAATCTGTACGAATGGTACACGTGTTTTTGTTCAAAAAGATATCTACCCTCAATTCATTAAACGTTTAATTGAGCGCACAGAACAAAACATCATCTGTGGCGATCCAATGGACCCAGAAACAAACTTTGGTGCATTAATTTCAAAAGACCACCAGCAAAAAGTATTGGATTACATTGAAATCGGTAAAAAAGAAGGCGCAACATTATTAACAGGTGGTAAAGCATTACAACCTGAAAGTGCACCAAACGGCTTCTTTGTTGCTCCTACTGTTTTCACCGACTGTAGCGACGAAATGACAATTGTTAAAGAAGAAATATTTGGTCCTGTTATGTCTGTACTAACTTTTGATAATGAAGAAGAAGTTGTGGACCGTGCAAACGATACGCGCCTTGGCTTAGCTGCTGCCGTATTTACCCAAGATATTAAGCGTGCACACCGTGTAATACACCAAATTGAAGCGGGTATTTGTTGGATCAATGCTTACGGTGCATCACCATCTGAAATGCCAGTAGGCGGTTACAAAATGTCAGGTATTGGCCGCGAAAACGGTAGTGAGACACTAAAAGCGTATACCCAAATCAAAGCGGTATATGTTGGTATGCAAAATCTTGAAAGCCCATTTTAAGGATGACTATGACTACAACAAACTATGATTATATTATTGTGGGTGCTGGTAGCGCAGGCTGCGTACTAGCAAACCGCTTATCAGAAAATCCAAACAATCAGGTTTTACTGCTAGAGACAGGCGGTAGTGATAAAAGCATTTTTATTCAAATGCCAACTGCCCTTTCAATTCCAATGAACACCAAGAAATATGCTTGGCAGTTTGAAACGGAAGCAGAACCTTTCTTAAATAATCGTCGTATGCATTGCCCACGCGGTAAAGTATTAGGTGGCTCTTCATCAATCAACGGCATGGTTTATGTTCGTGGGCATGCGCGTGACTTTGATGAATGGCAACAAGCTGGCGCTGAGAATTGGGATTACGCACATTGCTTACCTTACTTTAAGAAAGCGGAAACTTGGTCATTTGGCGGTAATGATTACCGTGGTGACACAGGTCCCCTTGCCACTAACAATGGCAACAACATGAAAAATCCACTATACCAAGCGTTTGTTGATGCGGGTGTAGATGCCGGTTACCTAGCGACCGCTGATTACAATGCAGAGCAACAAGAAGGTTTCGGTCCAATGCATATGACCGTGAAAAACGGCGTACGTTGGTCTACTGCCAATGCTTACTTAAGACCTGCGATGAAACGTAATAACTTAACTGTTGTGACACACGCATTGGTACACAAAGTGTTACTTGAAGGTAAAAAAGCAGTTGGTGTGCGTTACCAAGTAAAAGATAAAATAACTGACGTACTGTGTAATAAAGAAGTATTACTGAGTGCTGGTTCAATTGGTTCGCCTCATATTCTGCAATTATCGGGTATTGGTAAAGAAGAAACATTGAAACAAGCAGGTATTGAACAGCACCATGAATTACCAGGTGTTGGTGAGAACTTACAAGATCACCTTGAGTTCTACTTCCAGTTTAAATGTTTAAAACCGATTTCATTGAACGGCAAGATCGATCCACTAAATAAGTTACTAATAGGTATGCGTTGGATCTTAAATAAATCAGGTCTAGGCGCAACTAACCACTTTGAATCATGTGGATTCATTCGCTCTAAAGCAAGCCTGGAATGGCCAGATCTTCAATATCACTTTCTACCAGCAGCAATGCGTTATGACGGTAAAGAAGCATTTGCAGGTCATGGTTTCCAAGTACATATTGGTCACAACAAACCTAAAAGCCGTGGCGCAGTAAAAGTGGTATCAAACGACCCACATGCGGCACCGCAAATTCAATTTAATTATTTATCGCATCAAGAAGATATTGAAGGGTTTAGAGCTTGTGTTCGTTTAACGCGTGAGATTATCAATCAACCGGGCTTAGATGAGTACCGTGGAGAAGAGATCCAACCAGGACTAGCAATACAAACAGATGAAGAAATCGATGAGTTTGTAAGAAGTTCGGTTGAAAGTGCTTACCACCCTTCTTGTTCATGCAAAATGGGTGAAGATGAAATGGCCGTGGTTAACTCGGAAACTAAGGTGCATGGTATCGATGCATTACGTGTTGTTGATTCGTCTATCTTCCCAACCATTCCTAATGGCAACCTGAACTCACCAACCATCATGGTCGCTGAGCGTGCTGCCGATATTATTTTAGGGAATGAGATGCTTGCACCAAGCGATGCAAAAGTCACTATCGCTGAAGATTGGCAAAATACCCAACGCTTCAGCGAACCAAAACGAGCTGTTAACTAGTTCACCATCAGTTTCACTCTCTGTGTTGCAGCGATTGCAAAATCACTGCAACACAAAGACGAGGTATCAGGTCAACCTATGCAAACATTGCAAATGACCTACTAAAACTACGTTATTTTTCAGGGTTTAACTATCGTTTTTGACACGATACTTAAGGTTTGAGGACAAAGTTGTCTTAAAAATAATGGCGTAGCGTTTTAAAACATAAAACAAGGAATTATCTATGTTTATCAACACTATCCACTGGGAGGTCAAATAATGACTCTTTGGCTCTCAATCGGCATCTTATTTGTTTTTGCCGCCATCGCACTTATCTTGTTCCGTTGGGGTAATATGCCATGTATTGGTGTAACACCAGTACGTAAGTTTACCTTTATCGCAATCCTGTTCACTTCAGGTTTAGATGTAGGCTTAATCATGTTCCCGCTAACTGAATTTGCAGGTTATGCCGATTTAGCAACTAGTCCTGAATATGGGTTCACCAACCCGCTCTCTATTGAGTTTGGTTTTTGGGCATTCTTGATTTGGGCTTTCTACTTTGTCACTTGTTTTTACTTTTGTGTTATTGAACCAAGAGTTAAGTTTTTCGAAGTGCCACTGATCAAGTTTATTAATAATGTGGTTATTATTGGTACGTGTGCGTTTACCGCTTACTTATTACTGACTAATTTACCTTGGTACTTACCGGGTATTGGTGATGGCGAATCAATTGTGGGTAGTTTCTACCTAATTGTATTCTTAGCTATCGCAGCTGCAGTATATTCAAGTACCAGTATTCGTTACGTACGTATTTTAAGCTTAGGTAGTAGCTGGTTATTTTTCACCTTAATCATCATTATGTGGGCAGGTGCATTCTTATCAGACAATTCAAGTGTTAGTGAATTCTTCACAACCTTTGGTTTACTAGGTGACTACTTTGCGAATCTACACCACTTTGTATTACCGTTGAATGACTACCATGAGTTTTACCTGTACTGGTGGTTCGCTTGGAGCATTATGATTGGTCAATTTACCGCCCGCTTTGTGAGTGGTATGAAGACTTATCAAGTACTGGCATCGATGATGATATTCCCATCTATCCCAATTGCGATTTGGTTTACAGTACTTTATTACTACAGTGTAAATGCTATCCCAACAGCTGGTTTTTATAACCTAGCGATGGTGATTGTAGGTATTACTTTTGTAATTAACTCACTGGACTCACTGGTTCGTTTGTATACTGATAACTTAAACTTAACAGTACAACGCTTCGGTAAAATACCTTACATCATAGGTAACATTGTTTTATTAAGCGCATTAACTTTATTGTTCAAGCTTAACTTTTTACAAATTCAATGGGTTGGCGCATTGGCAATCGGCTTAATCTTAGGTTGTTTCGCTTATATGCTATTAACTCATTACCGTAAAGTAGCGAATATTGAGCGTTCTCCGAAAGAGAATAAAATCGATTATACTAAGATTGAGTTAATGGATTAATCCAATAAATAGTTGGTTCAATCTGTATTAATAAAAAAGCAGAATAACAACATCAGTTATTCTGCTTTTTTGTCATTTTACACATGAGTCTTCATTTAATTTTTGCTATGCTACGCAAAAAATTTGAGTGAGTATTATGGAAAAGCAAGAACAACTATTAATTTCGTTACGCCGAGTTATCAGAGCAATAAGCATCCATTCTCGCCAACTTAATAAAGAATCAGGTCTCACTGGACCTCAGCTATTAGTGATGCGAAAAATAGCACAACTTGATGCACCACTTGCAAAACAAATAGCGCAAGAAATTACCCTCAGTGCCGCTACAGTAACCACTATTCTTGATCGACTAGAAAGTCGTGACTTTATCATCAGAACTCGCAGCAAAACCGATAAACGCAAAGTACACTTATCACTAAGTGAAGCTGGCAAAGCGGTATTAAGTTCTTCTCCACCACCGTTACAAGAGCACTTTATTAAACGTTATCAAAACCTTGAAGAGTGGGAACAAAGCCAATTACTTTCCGCTGTAGAACGTATTGCTTCAATGATGGATGCAACAGAGTTAGATGCTGCACCGGTATTATTAGTCGGTAAAATCCAAGGTGACGAATCATAATAGCGAGTTCGTCAGATCAGGATTAGCCGCTATCTTTATAAACAGCAGTGGATTCAATAAATACTCACCTTACTTAGACAAATCCCTGCTTTTATTTTAAAAAATAGCCTCTTTATCATTAAACTTAACATCAGATTTTAGGTTTAATCGATGTTAACGTTGCCACACTAATAAAAAGTTATTCGCAGGCATTGGGATTTTTTCAATAAGTTGAAGGCCTTTCCCCCATACTGTTAATTCACTAATATTCCTGATTCCACCACAACCCTCTTTCTCTAAGTGTAAATCAAAGTCACGATTACCTTCGCTGGTGTATTCTCCATCAACATTAAATGGCCCGTATTGGCAGAACAATCCACCTTTAGGTAAATTAACAGCGATCATTTCCATCATCAACTTCGCTGCCTCTTTAGGCATAATATGAGTCGTATTAGCAGTAAAAATAGCGTCTATCTCAACCTCTGGCCAAGCTTGCTCCCCAAATAAGAATACAAAAGGAGAACGAATATTTTCACTTGGGCATTCAGCCATCCAAGCCTCAATACTGGCATGGTTGTCTACAGTATCGCTAGTGTGCCAAGTTAAATGCGCTAAATGCGGCGCAAAATAAACGGCATGCTGCCCAGTACCAGAGCCAATTTCCAATACCCCTTGTCTATCTGACAATAAGCGAGTGAGTTGATCTAAGATAACCTGTTGATTACGTTCACAAGAAGAGGCTGTTTTCTTTGACATGCTTTTCCCTTTAGCATTAAGCGACAATAATATTTAATATACTCGGTTATACATGGCTAGCTGAGTTTCGTCTAGTTTAGAGAAGTGAACCTAACGCTCACTATCGGTTTTTCATTAGCAAGGCCGATTCGCTAATCATGATCGTAAACGTTATTATTCACTTTTAAATATCAAGAAACCCTGTTGGAATAAGCTGTGCTCAATGACACATCAACAATATGCTCAATTAAGTTAAATAACTTTCTACACCGTATTGATTGTAAAACAACCATGATAAATATTTTTACGGTAAATGGTTGTACTATAAAGCGCATTCGCCGCTCTAAAAACTGGTTACTGACAGGTAAACCAGAGCAACTTATTGAGGTTAACAAACACCTGCGACAACACTTAGCCGAGAACATCGAATCTAAAAAAGTAGGTTGGATATTGGAAGTAATTGATAAAGGTTTACCCAAACCCAGTGTCGATTTAGTAACCCTGGTACGATCTACCCCTGATATGACCATTAATCGCTTAATAGTAGAAACCGGCTGTACCCTTATTGAGGCGCGAATAGCCATCGATAAAGCAGAAGATTTAGCTGAATAAAAACAGCAAAGCACCGAGTAAAACAGCCCATTTGCAATAGACTTAATGGCGAATTTATTACATCTAATTTCGTTTTGATATCAAGCTAAATGTATTGTTTATGGTACGAGAGATCTGTTGAGTCAATGTGATACGCTAGGTAGTTATGTCGATAAAATAAAAAGGGCCTAAATAGGCCCTTAAAAGCAAAGCTAACTAATACTAAAGATCTAACTGTTCAAATTCTTTTTTAGCTTCTTCTTTTCCCATGCCGTATTTTTCTTGCATTTTACCTTGGAAGACCTCTAAATCACCGTTGATTTCCTGTAAATCATCATCGGTTAGCTTGCCCCACTTCTCTTTTAATGTACCTGAAACTTGTTTCCATTTACCTTTAACTATGTCGTTGTTCATTATATAACTCCTTTCTTAGTTAAAAAATACGATAACAAAACCGTATTAACGGTCTTACTAAATACTGTTACAAGTTACATGCCAAAAACATAAATCATTGAATTACAATATATATTTTTAAATTAAAAAAATAAAAGCAAGATTCTCCTGTAAGTTTTACAGTTTAAATTGTCACTCTTTCATAGGTAGAGGCATCGATGGAGACCTAAAAGAAAGCTAGGTTGGTAGTAGGAGAGAAATCACTGTACCACTACAAGGGAAGAGATGGATTAATAGTGAGGTTATGCAAGCACTTCTCTTTTACTGGCTATTTAAAAGCATAAATAGCCCAAGAAGTACTTGTTTATTAGCAGAGAAAATTAATCGGCTTTATTCGCTAAAAGTAAATTTTCTTAACGTTGATTGTCTTAACTCAGATTTTTCTTGAGAAGATTTTTTATACCACTTACCACCACCATATACCGCACCTTCCCAAGCACCGTAAGTAGGGTTTGGTAGTACGATAAACTGCTCACCAAATTTTGCTTTATTCGCTTCTGTTGCAGCGTTACGAGAATCCATTGTATCGCCATCAAAAGCTTCATCAAAATCTGCTAGGCTATCTCCCATTAATAAAACAACGCGGTATCCCATATCAGTAACATTATCACGACGTTCCTGCTTTTCTGAGCTTCCTGTTCTTAACATCATGTGCTTTTCGTCTACTTGCGGAAAGCCTAATGCAATTAAGTTCTCCATAGTGACAGCTTTTAAATCTATATTCTTTTCTGGCATTGATTTTCTGTTAGTCACGTAAAAAACATCACCACCCGTTTCTACAACGTGATTTAAAAATGCAACAGCACCTGGGATGGCAGTAGCACTTTTATCTTCCGCCCACTCTTTCCATCTTGCCTCGTTATAACCGTAGTCTTTACCAATTAAACCGCCGTTAAATGGGCTGTTATCAATAATCGTTTCATCAACATCAACAATAATCGCTTTTTTACCCGCTTGCTTATCCATATCCCATCTTAACTTAGCAATATTAAATGCTTGGTAAGATAGCGCTTTAAATTCAGCTGCATTTTGCATCCATGATAATGCTAAGACAGACTCTTCATTTAGGTCTTTTGTAGTAAATGCCTTATCTTCGGCAAAAGAAGTAGAAACAACTGTAGTCGCTAACGCCACGGCTAAAAAGCATTTTGAAAGTGTCTTCATTGGGTCTCCATGTGTATTTTGATAAAAAATGCAAAAACACATTATATTCATAACCTTTATTTGTCTATTAGTTATTTAAATAACAACTACTTAGTCATTTTAAAAGGAATTTTCTACTGCAAAATAGTAAAAAATAAAAATAGAAAGAACAGAAAGGCGATAAGCTAGATTAGGTAATAGGTTTGATGACAAAAAATACAGCTAGCAAAAATTAATATAAAAATGCAGAGTAAAAATGCAGGACACCCAATGCAAAAATGCAGTAAAAATTCAGGACACCCAATAAAAATTCAGGACACCCAATGACTTTAAATCGTAACCTTATGAATTCATTACGATCAACTAATGGGTGTCCACGATCTCTTGATGTCCACGATCTCTATGTTTCGTCTTCTCCACGATTTCGTCTTTATATTTAACGAATCGTTTTGGCTACTTTACCAATACTCAAACCTTGAATTAAAATGGAAAACACTACAACAGCATAAGTTAGCGCCAGTAAAATATCACGCTCTGTTCCATCAGGTAATTGCAATACGAGTGCAACCGAAATACCACCACGCAAACCACCCCAGGTTAATACTTTCCACGCGCCAGATGGCAACGCTAATTGCTTATTAAATGTAGTGGTTGTGATACCGACAACAATTAAACGTGCGAGTAATGCGATTAAAATAGTTAAGCCACTGGCAATAAACAAGTTACTCGAAAATACGATCATGACAACTTCAAGCCCTATCAATACAAATAATATGGCATTTAGAATTTCATCAATCAGTTCCCAAAATAAATCAACGTAATGGCGTGTTTTGTCGCTCATCGCCATACTACGACCATGATTACCGACCATTAACCCCATCATGACCATTGCAAGCGGGCCCGACAGATGCCAATGACTTGCCAATGCATAGCCACCAATAACGCCTGCTAAAGTAAGCAATACTTCTTCTTGGTAGCTATCAATACTTTGAAGTAGATAATATAAAATCCCCCCTATTACCAAACCAAAAACAATACCGCCGCCCGCTTCAACTGCGAACGAGTGAGCTACATGATAAGTTGTAGGAATATCACCACTGGATAAAGCACCTAATAAAAGCACAAAAATAACCACACCAATGCCATCGTTAAATAACGATTCACCGGCAATCACTGTTTCAATACTTTTAGGCGCGCCTGCAGATTGTAAAATACCCATCACGGCAATAGGATCAGTTGGCGAAATTAATGCACCAAATAGTAAGCACCAAATAAAGGCTAAATCAAAACCAAGTAGAGGAAGTAGTAAATAAAGCGCGCCAGCAATAATAACCGTAGATAATAAGGTACCAGCACAAGCCAAAATACCTATTGGCAATTTATAGCGCCTTAAATCACTAACATTTACGTGTAGCGCACCAGCAAAAAGCAGCATAGAGAGCATGCCATCAAGCAACACTTCAGTAAAATCTAACTGATCGAGCAAGCTCACTTCATAATCGATAAGATCATCAAAGCCCAAAAAGCCTAAAAAGATAGCGCAGATAGATAAAAGCATTGAAATAACCATCACACCGATGGTGGTTGGTAAACCAATAAAGCGATGATTTATATAGCTGAGTAACGCGGTAATTGATAAGAATATCGCACTTATTTCAAGTACGCTTAGCTTGGTTGCTGGTACCATGGTTTAGATCTCAATATTTATTGAATGGTGCTTTACTCAAAACAAGTAAAGCTGAAGGGTTATTATTTTTGATACTGTTACCTCGTATTATATTCATATAGCGCACACAAACACACCTAAAACATCAATACGCAGCATCAGTATAAATAGTAAATAAATTAACCGTAATGGCAAACACTGTTCAGCTTAAAATACAGGAGAAAAGACAAGACACTCAATAATTTTAAATCGTAACCTTCTGAATTCATTACGAGCAACTAATGGGTGTCCACAATTTTTTCATTTTTGATACTGTTACCTCGTATTATATTCATATAGCGCACACAAACACACCTA
>NZ_JBAKAZ010000042.1:0-28292 GCF_038155185.1 Psychromonas aquatilis | reverse complement strand
ATTACCAAGGTGCAGTGGGCTCTTTAGAAGCATTAGCATCATTCGCAGAGCATACAGGTAAATGCTGGATAGCGAGTAAAAACCAACTGCGACGACAAGTTCATTAATCTTGCTTCACCCCCCACAAATTAAAAACGTAATTAGCATTCGCTAATGGTTTCCATGCCCAAGATTCATTAATTATCTAAAAATTAGCATTACCTTTTAGTTTTAGAGGCTTGAAAAGAATATTCGTTAATCCCCCAGATGATTTGAGTCATCATATTTAGGCCTGTTTGATATTTTAAAATATATGGCTGTCCAGCATAAGTATTTTGTTTGATATTTTAAAATATATGGCTGTCCAGCATAAGTACATGAGCCATCATATTTAGGTCTGTTTCATATTTTAAAATGTATGGCTGTCCATAAACTTATTTTATAAACTTATTTTTAAAATGTATGGCTGTCCAGCATAAGTAATAAGCAAACCGATACAAGTACTGACAATTATAGTGCGGGCATTCCTGTGCAAAATATCTGGTTATTAATGCTTTACGCATCTGACTTTAGGTATTTAGCAAATGAATATGCTGGCAGCGAGTCGATCGATGAAGATGTCGCTAATTTGGTTACAGATGTACTTTGCAGTCAAGTTGAAGAAAGGTTAAAGCGTAATTTAACTTATGGTTATAAACACTCAACGAGAGAGCTTAATCGTGTTCGTGGAAGAATAAATACTTTAGAAACTTACTCAAAACAATTATTACAAAGAGGTAAAGTCAGCTGTACTTTTGAGGAGCTTTCTGTGGATACGCCGCGTAATAGATATATTTGCGCAGCGTTAAATAAAATGACCCACTTGGTATCAAAAAAAGCATTACAATTGAAGTGTCATAAATTATATCAAGAAATGCTTCAACTTGGTGTTTCGCCACTATTCTCTGTTAATTATCAACCAAAAAATGATCGGTTTAGTCGACATGAGACCACCGATAGAAGCGTTTTAGTAACTGCAGAACTGGCGTTTAATTTGGCTTTGATTAATGAAGCTGGTGGCAATAACTCATATCCATCCCCTGACAAACAAGCTCATTGGGTGCGATCTTTATTTGAAAAAGCAGTAGGCGGCTTTTATAAATTGAAATTAAATGAAGATTGGCAAGTTAAATCCGGTAAAAAGTTGAAGTGGCAAATTAATGAAAAAACTAGTCAAATAGATGCATTGATGCCATCGATGCAACTTGATACTTTATTAGAGAACCAGTCACAAGGTAAGCGTATTGTTATCGATACCAAGTACACTGCGATAACTACTCATCGCCAATATGGTGGTGAAAGTTTCAAAAGCAATTATATCTACCAGCTTTATACCTATTTACGTTCGCAAGAAACGAGTGATGATCCATTGTCATCAAGCACAACGGGTATGCTGTTACATCCATCTGTTGGGGTACAATACAATACAATGAACAAGTGACCATACAAGGCCATAAGTTTCGGTTTTGTATGGTAGATTTAAGTCAGTCACCTCTGAGTATTAAAGAGCAATTATTAGAGTTAATTAGTTGAATGAAAAAGTAACCTACAATCTAATAAAAGAAACAGAATTAACAGCTTCTCATAAGAAGCAGTGCCAACCACTGACCCCATCAAGATTGACGAGTTATAATTATTCTTCTATTTCTATGAAATCGTTTTACGCGATAAAAGCAGTTTTTATAACGCAACATTGAGGATCACAAGTACTGATATTGAGCGAACAGTATTGTTGGAGCTTAACTTTAAAGTTTTTGATAAACAACGTTACTTGCTCAAAAAGTTAAGCTTATCAAGGTTTTATTAGGTAGCGTCAGCCTTTAGTTGAACCAGTCTTTTTTCAAGATCTTTTTGTAATATTTTTAAACGATAAGGAGTTATTGCCTTCCATTGTTGGCATTCCTTTCGCGTTCTAGCACAGCCTAAACACCAACCTTTGGGACTAGAAAAGTCACAAGCATCAATGCAGGGGCTTTTGTTCTTTTTCATTTATCGGTTCTCATTTTTGTTCACTTGTATGCAAAGGTCGCTTATCAAAGCTCACTTAGCACTTCGTCTATGCTAGTTGCTAATAGGCGAAGGCGGTTAAATTCTTCAAATAGACGTTGCTCTAAGTTTTTGAAATTAAGCGGTAGTGTACGCTGACAAATACCATAGTTACTTTTCAGCATATTATAACCTTTCCAACTTTTGATCTGGTCATTTTCTAGAGCCAAAAATTTTTCAATAAATTCAGACTGAGAAGGGCAGTCTTCTTCAACATGCATGCATATTGGAAATGTTTTTTGTTTAATTTGCGGCCCTTCAATAAAAGTTTCAAAGTGGATCCCGCCTTGATTTTGATTAAACCAGTTTGCTTTATAAACTTGCATGTAGTTGCCTCGGTTATAGATTTCCCAATCATCATCAAACCAACTGGCTTGCTGTAGCATTTTTTCTAAATTACGGAATACGCTCTTTACATCTTTCATATATTCATCTCATTAATACCAATCACGCTAATTAACTGATCTATTTTACTTGTTAAAATAACTTATTTCTTCGTTGTAATTTTCGTGAATAGAACAACTATTAAAGAATTAACATCTTACCGTTAATTCTCCGATAGACTATTGACGAAGTTAATCGACGAAAAGCTCAAATTACACTTTGAACTCAGTCATTTTTCCTATGTAAAATTTAGATCACTTATTTGACGTAATTAGTATGATCCTTAGGTTAACTTAGGTGGCAACGTTCGCTCGCACCACTAAGACATTGTTTTAAGCTTTTTTACTCCAAACAAGATACAGAACAAACAAGCCACCTAGTGCTGCTGTCACGATACCGACAGGCAACTCTTGTGGTGCCAAAATTGTACGGCTTATCAAATCACCAATCAATAAAATGACGGCTCCCCAGAGCGCAACTAAAGGAAGTGAGCGTTTATGGGTAACACCTGAAAAAGGACGAACAAGGTGGGGTACCATCAATCCAATAAAACCAACAACCCCGGTTAGTGAAACAATCGCTGCGGTACAAAATGCGCAACAAAGAAATATCTCACTTTGTAAACGATGAACATTAACTCCCAATGAGCGGGTAGTTTGTTCACTGACCAATAAAGTATCAAGTTGACGGTAGCGTTTACTTATCAGCACAACAAGACAAAAAACGCCAGCTGCAGCAAAGATAAGGTTATCCCAACGGGCAAGCCCTAAACCTCCCATGGTCCAGAATAAAATAGAACTTGCAGCTCGTTGATCGCCTGAATAAATAAGAAAACTGGTAATGGCACCAAATAAAAATGAAATGGCTAAGCCACATAAAATAAGGTTGTTATTGCCTTGTTTTTTTTGCATTGAAAAAAGCACCATCACCGCAGTCGCTGATACTAACCCACCTGTGAACGCGGCAATAGGCAAAGACCAAACACCAAGCGCATCCCCTAACTGAGTAATAATAAGGACTGCACCTGCAGAAGCCCCAGAGGATAAGCCAAACAAAAAAGGATCGGCCAAGTCATTTTTGGTGGAGGTTTGCAGTAATGCGCCTACCATGGCCAGTCCTGCACCAGCAATAATGGCTAACAATGCTCTAGGCAGCCTAAAGTCTATTAATATGCGACTGCTCATTTCCATTTGATCATCATTAAAAGCGCTTAATCCGGTTAGCACTTGTTTTAACGATAAAGAAGTCGATCCAAATTGTAGGCTGAAAATAAAAGCACTTAACATGGCGATAATACCGACGATCCAAGCAACTTGATATTTGTTTAGTATCATAGCGTTAGAAACGATTTTACGCTTACTGGGCAGTGAAGGCATTGGCTAACTTCTCTATTGCTTGTATATTGGCTGGGCCTGGTGTTAGTTGTTCATATCGTAGTTTTACATAACGAGAAGACTTCACTGCATTGGTATGTTTCATTAGTGGATGCTGTTCTAAAAATTGTTGAAGAGAATCCGCACCATTAGCTGTTTGATAATCAAGCAGGATAATGACATCAGGGTTTTCACGTGCAACATTTTCCCATGATGTGACGCCCCAACTTGTTTCCATGTTAGCTGTGACATTTTCTCCACCCGCTGCTTCTATCATGGCATTCGTCATTGAATACTTACCGGCAGTGAATGGCTTGTCTTCACCTGAATCATAGAGAAAAATCCTTGGTGGAGGCGTTGCATTACCGGCGATATTTCGTTGCTCCGTTACTTTCTGTACTCTTGATTTCCAATCTTTTATTAATGATTCGGCCTTTGATTGTTTATTAAAAATAACACCTAATTTTTCGATATCATCGTAAAGCAAAGCCATTGTTGCGCCTTGCTTATTGCTTTGTGTATGAATACAACTCTCTGATAACACTAGGGTATTAATACCGTATGGTTTCAGTGTTTGTGGTGTTACTTCTCCACCGACTTTCATACCATAGTTCCAACCAGCAAAGAAAAAGTCCGGTTCTGCGGAAACCAGTATCTCTAAGGTAGGGTATTTAGGTGCTAGTTCAGGAATATCACCTAACGTTTCTTTGAATGATTGAGACATCTTATACCAGCCAGTGATCCCAGTAACGCCAATCATGCTTTTTTGAAGGTCGAGAGCAAATGCCATTTCACTCAAATTGATATCGTGAACCACTGCGCGACTAGGTGCTTTATCAAAGGTAAGTGGGCTACCACAGTTATCGACTGTGACGGGATATTGGGTTTCTGCGGCATTAACAAAAGAAAATGGTAAAAGGAGTAGCGTAGGAATTAAAAAAAACTTCATGAGGTGGATCCTGTTAACGGTAAATGATTATAAGGTGATGCGTCAAAATGATGCAGCTTCAAAATGATGAATAGTGTTATGCATTTTAGGATGGCTAAATGGAATAACGCGCAGTCCAAAAACAGGCGTAATAAAATCATCTTGCATTAGGGTGTCGGGCGGTGCAAAAGCCACCATTTTTTGTTGTGACATCAGCAAAACATTGTCAGCGAAAGGCGTAACTAAAGGTAAGTCGTGCAACACAACGACAGAGGCAATTCCACGTTGCTTAACCAGTTTTAATAGCTCAAGACGAGCCAGTGGATCAAGGTGATTGGTTGGTTCATCTAAAAGTAATAATTTAGGCTCTTGGGAAAATGCTCGGGCAATACTTGCTCGTTGTTGTTCGCCACCTGAAAGCTCACCAAAATATTGATGTGTTTTATGTGACAAGTTAACATCTTCAATGGCTTGTTTTACTGCTCTTTCATGTTCTTGTTGGCTACACCAAAAGGTGTGTGGTACACGCCCTAAAAATACATATTCTTTGACGGTCATACGTGGATCAACCTGTTCATGTTGAGCAACCATTGCCACTGTTTTTGCTAGTTTTTCTATTGGTAATTGCTGTGCTGTACAGTCTAATATTTTAAAGTGGCCAGATACTGTTTTATATTCACCGGTAATTGCTTTCAATAAACTGGATTTTCCACTGCCATTTGGGCCAATAATAGCAACACATTCCCCTTCAAAAACTTCAAAGGTGATGTCTGATACCGCTCGCCAATGAGCAGAGGCATTTGCACACAGCGCTTGTACTGACAAGATAGGTTTATTTGTTTTTTTCATTTGCAGAATTAAAGCTATAACATGTAATTTAATGTTATGTTATAACATACTTATTGCTGTTGTATATAACTAATACTGGGTTGAAATAGAAAAGGGTGAGGTGTTTGAATTATTTTAGTGTCTACAGGGGGCACTAGGCCAGTGTAAAATGATGAAAATGACTTTTAGAATTAAAGCTGGATGTGAAGCTTTACCCCCAAATCCGTTTATCTGGAGGTAATTATCAGTGTGAAATGATCGATATTTTAACACTCGAACGTTGTTATCGCGTTACGGCTTAATTTTCTAAATGAGGTTCTTTATAAAGTACTTCACATCGCGTTTTTTATGCCTAATTCAATAAACTCTTGAAGGTAAGGAACGCTTTGGTCTTCTTTTCTGATTGCTGCATACAGTGTTTTATAAATCCCTTTTTTACCGAGGCGTATTTTTTTGATTTTATAGAGCTTGCTGTAACTATCCGCTAACCACTCTGGTAAAACACAGATACCGCGTTGATGCTCTACCATTTGTAACATTATGGAAAGTGACTCTATTTTCTTATGTACTTTTACAGCAATATTATTGGGCCATAAAAACTGTTTAAAAACATCTAAACGTTCTTTTTCTATTGGGAAAGTAAACAGAGTCTGATCAGCTAGGTCTGAGGCTTTGATATGTTGGTTATCAACTAATGAATGGGATTCGCTGACTAACAGCACTTGTTCATACTCAAAGAGCGGATAATACTGTAACTCTTTATGCTTAAAAATATCTGGAGTGATTAAGATATCAATCTGTTGATTCAATAAATTACTGATCCCAAAAAACTGCAGCTTATTAATAATATCAATATCAATATTGACTTGTGCATCTAAAAAATCCGCCACCACTTGCGTTAACCATTCTTGACACGGGTAACATTCCACACCAATTCGTAAAGAGCCTTCTAAGCCTTCTCCCATGGCTTTCAGTGTCATTTCTGTTTGTTCTAGAGTCGGCATTGTTTGCTTGGCAACTTTCAATAGTAATTCGCCAGCCGGCGTTAAACGTAAGCGACGGCCATAGCGTTGCCACAGTTTGATATTCAATCGTTTTTCCAAACTACGGATTTGATGTGATAGAGCAGATTGTGTCAGACAGAGCGAATCAGCTGCCAAGGTTAAGGTCTCTTTCTCATGCAATGCAATCATTATTTTAAGATGCGACAGCTCAATCATTATGAATATTTCTCATAGTTAAGTGGGTTTTTATCATTATTTTTCATGGTTTATTTTAAATATAATACTTTCCAACTTCAATAAGAAGTGCACTTAATGTATCAAAAATAACTGGATTAATTATGACTCAATGCAATCAGTATCAGCTTTGCGAGTATAGCTAATACATTAATGCAATGGACATAAAAACAATAAGAAACGTAATTAATTCGATATTTATTATAAATAGGAACTTAGATGAGTATTAATAGCTATTTTACATTTACCGTTAAGAGTACATCTCTTGATGAGAATTATCAGCCTGCTGAAGGAACACGTATCACCACCAACTTTGCTAACTTGGCAAGGGGAGAGCATCGTCAAGCAAACTTACGAAATGCACTAAATATGATTGAACAGCGCTTTAATGGCTTAGCACATTGGGATAACGCTGAAGGAAATCGTTATTCGCTTGAACTTGAAATTATCTCAGTTGATATCAACGTTGAGACCAATAGTGACACTTTTCCATCAATAGAAGTCTTAAAAACAACGATTGTTGATCATAAAACCAATCAGTGTATTGAAGGTATTGTCGGTAATAATTTCTCTTCTTATGTTCGAGACTATGATTTTAGTATTTTACTATTGAAGCATAATAAAAGCAGAAGCGAATTTAGTATCCCAAATAACTTCGGTGAACTGCACGGCAAGATCTTTAAGTCTTTTGTCAATTCAGATACTTACCAACAAAATTTTAAAAAGTTACCGGTTATCTGCTTAAGTGTAGCTAATACTAAGACTTACGTTCGTACGGGTAATCAGCATCCTGTATTAGGGGTTGAATACCAAGCCAATGAAAGTTCGTTAACAGAGCAGTATTTTAAAAAGATGGGATTACAGGTGCGCTATTTCATGCCGCCCAACAGTGTTGCTCCTTTGGCATTTTACTTCTTTGGTGACCTGCTTAATGACTACACCAATCTTGAGCTGATTAGCACCATTAGCACTATGGAAACCTTCCAAAAAATTTATCGACCTGAAATCTATAATGCCAATAGCATGGCAGGTGACGCGTATCAGCCTGATTTAAATAGCTCAGATTTCGCATTAACACCGATTATCTATGACAGAGAAGAGCGTAGCCAACTAGCAAATGAGCAAGGCAAATTTACTGAAGAGCATTTTATTAAACCATATCAACGTTTACTTGAAGAATGGGCGTGTAGTTACGCTTAATTAGTAGATTTTCGAGTTAATTTTAAATACAGAGTAGCAATTATTATGACTAAAAATACTAACCAAACATTATTACCGACTTCAACGGCGGGTAGTTTACCTAAACCGGTTTGGCTTGCTGAACCTCAAAAGCTGTGGTCGCCTTGGAAATTGCAAGCTGAGCAACTAACTGAAGGTAAACAAGACGCCTTATGCTTGGCATTACAAGAGCAACAACAAGCTGGCATTGATATTGTCAGCGACGGCGAGCAAACACGCCAACACTTTGTGACCACTTTTATTGAACACCTTAACGGCGTTGACTTTGAACAACGTAAAACAGTTAAAATTCGTGACCGCTACGAAGCCAGTGTACCTTCAGTGATTGGCCCTGTTTCTCGTCAAAAGTCAGTGTTTGTTGAAGATGCCGCATTTTTACGCAAGCAAACTAATCAGCCGATAAAATGGGCGCTGCCTGGTCCTATGACAATGGTTGATACGCTTTATGACGCACATTATAAAAACCGTGAAAAACTAGCTTGGGAATTCGCTAAAATCTTAAATGAAGAAGCGAAAGAATTAGAAGCCGCAGGTGTGGATATCATCCAATTTGATGAGCCTGCTTTCAATGTGTTTTTTGATGAGGTCAATGAGTGGGGGATTGCGTGTTTAGAAAGAGCGATCGAAGGGCTTAAATGTGAAACCGCAGTACATATTTGTTATGGCTATGGCATTAAAGCGAATACTGACTGGAAAAAAACACTGGGTAACGAATGGCGCCAATATGAAGAAGTGTTCCCTAAACTACAACAATCTAACATCGATATTATTTCATTGGAGTGTCATAACTCATTAGTACCGATTGAATTATTGGAATTAATTCGTGGTAAAAAAGTCATGGTAGGCGCGATTGATGTTGCCAACGAAACCATTGAAACACCTGAAGAGGTTGCTGCTACCTTACGTGAAGCACTTAAATATGTTGATGCTGATAAACTTTACCCTTGCACAAACTGTGGTATGGCACCTTTAGATCGCGCTATTGCGAGAGGTAAGTTAAACGCCTTAAGTGCTGGTGCAGCGATAGTGAGAAAAGAGTTAGCAAATATTTAATTACTTATCGAATTAAGCAACTTACTCGCGACTTATTCACTGAGTCGCGCAATAACCTGCAGATAAAAGCTACCTATCTTCAGGTTATTGTTGCCTATCAAAATAAAATCTTTACATATTTAATCGCTAGAACCTGATCTTAATTTGTTAACTCCTAAAATCACTTTTGACTGATCTTTTAAAGCAATGTTTGTACTTATTTTTACACTTAGGATAAGACGACGGGATGGCCAGTTTGAGGGTGAGTAATGATCTCTACTGGATGTTTGTAAACTGCTTCTATTACATCAGCTCGAATGACTTCAGCAGGGCTGCCATTGGCAACGATTTCACCATTATTTAAGATAACGATGCGATCGGCATATTGAGCTGCAAGATTGAGATCATGTAATACCACAATCACTGTACCGCCATTTTGTGCAATATCTTTAGCTAATTGTAATGTCCGATGTTGATGTTGAATATCTAAAGCTGAAGTTGGTTCGTCCATCAGCAGTACTTTTTGTTCACCGCTATTGGTTAATTGAGTTAACACACGCGCTAAATGAACACGTTGTTTTTCACCGCCTGACAGGCTCGGATAGCTTCGTTGTGCGAGGTGTTGAATATCCGTTTTCTGCATATTTTCAATAACAGTTAAGTCTAGTTGCTGTCGACTTAGCGTTAAATTCAAGGCGCCAAGTGCAACTACTTCCTGAACACAAAAGTTAAAAGTCAATTGACTATGTTGAGGTAATATCGCCAAGTGTTTAGCCATTGCCTGTTGATCCCAGTGCTTCATCAATTTCCCATAAAAATAACAATCTCCTTGAAACGCCACTTCATTACTAATGGTTTTTAATAAGGAGCTTTTGCCCGTGCCGTTTGGACCCAATAAAATAGTTAATTCATCTCGGTAAAAATCAAGATCAATATTATTAAGTAACTTATGCGCTGCAAATTGTAAATGTATAGCGCGAAGTGAAATCACTGACTTTGTTGTGCTATCACCTTGAGTCATCGCTGCCGGGCTTTTAAAAAAGTTGAACATTACAGTTTGCCCTTTTGTTTAATCAGTAACCATAAGAAGAAAGGGGCACCTAAAATCGCAGTGACGATACCAACGGGCATATCAAGTGGAGCGACAATGGTTCTCGCTAACATATCTGAAATTAATAATAGGGTAGCGCCTAATAACATTGAAATAGGCAATAATGTTTGATGATTAGGTCCGATTAACATGCGTCCAAGGTGAGGAACAATTAAACCGATAAAACCTATCATACCCGCTAGTGAGACTGTAACGCCGACACCAGCTGCCGTTAAGATGATTAAGCGACGCTTTAACGTTTGCACATTAATACCTAGATGTTTGGCTTCTGATTCACCTAACAATAGTGCATTTAATTTATTAGCATCACGCCTAAATAATAGGAATAAACTGATTAAAGCTGCAAAAGCTAACCACAGACTGTTGTTACTTGCACCAGCCAAGGAACCCATTGTCCATAATGATAAATCACGTAAGGCTTGATCGTCAGCGTAATAATTGAGTAAACCTAACATTGCACCAGAAATTGCGCCAATAGCCACGCCCGCTAACAACATCATAGTCACAGAAGTGCCATTCTTACCGGTACCCAATTTATAGACAACGATAGTGGTAATAGCGCCACCAAGAAAAGCAAAAAAAGGAACAGTGCCAAACAATAACAGAGTTGGGAATGAGGCTGAAATAGACGAAAAAAATACAATAGCAATAGCCGCTCCTAGCGCCGCACCTGATGAAACACCAATAATACCAGGATCAGCTAGTGGGTTACGAAACAATCCCTGCATTACCGTACCACAAAGTGCTAATACACCGCCAACAGCAATAGCTAATAAAGTCCGTGGTAAACGAACTTGCTGAATAACCATTGAGATGTGATTAGGAATATGATCAAATTCAAGTGTCGGAATAAGTGATAATAAACTATCACTCAATGAAATATCCATTGGGCCCACACTAATTGAAGCAACAGTGGCCATATAAAGGACCACAATAGCAATAATAAGCAATAATTTGGGTGATATCAGGTGTGAGGGATTGAGCGTCATATTATTTCTTAGCTGGGTTCAATTGTTTATACAGCTGTTCCGACAGGGAAATACTTTCAATACCAAATCCACCAATGATTGCGCTCCCTTCAATAGCGATAATATGATCAGTTTGACTGGCAGGTGTTGCCGCTAATAATGGATACTTTGTTAAAATACCTTGTTGTCCACCTAAGCTATCCCAAGTACGTTGACTTACTAAAATATAATCTGGCTGTAATTCGATGATAGCTTCAATAGATAAAGGCTTATAAGACTCAATTAATTGTTTTGCTGGATTAACCGCTCCTGCATAATCAATCACTACATCCACAGTCGTATTATTACCTGCAATAGTTAAAGGTCTTCCTTCATTAATCATCATAAACAATGCTTTAGGTGGGTTATCTACTGCTCGGTGTGACATATTTTCAATTTTTTCTTCAAGGCTTTCTTTTAACATCGAAGCTTGCTTTTGTGTGTCGGTTATATCAGCAAGGGTATCAATGCGTGCAAAAAGATCTTGCATTCGATCCCCTGAAGGTACTTTTACAACTTCTACTTGTGCCTGTTGTAAAAGAGTTAAGGTTTTTTCAGGCCCCATCACTTCTGAACCAATCAAATGAGTGGGGTTAAGTGCTAATAAACCTTCGGTCGATAACTGACGGTGGTAACCAACTTGTGGAAACTCTTCATTTTTATCTAAATGACGGCTGGTAATATCGATTCCCACTAATTGCTCTTTAGCACCTAGTGCTAAAATCAATTCAGTAATACTAGAGCCCGCACTAATTATTTTATTTTCAGCATTCACTGAAAAACTAAAAGTTAATAAAAGTAATAAAGCCGTTAATTTTTTCATGTTGAAGCATCCATTCTAAGTATATGATTTATTAGTTTATTTTTAATAAAGGGAATTAACATTTTTAGGTCATGCATTATCGTGATTTTAATGTGTGTCTATTATCCATAAAAATTTAATGATATCAATTATCATTTGCATTGGTGTTTGTTGTATATATAATGAGATCCATTATCATTTAGGTGGTTTTTAATTATCATTAAAACCTTAAAACCGACGGAGAGGGTAAATGTTTCAAATGACTAACCAGGAAACAGTTAGGAGTAAGGTCATGGCATTTATGAAAGAGGATTGTAATGTCCCGATTTCAGAAATGGCTAAAAGGCTGGCTTATACAGAAGGAGAAGTGACCTTTGTACTACCCAGTGAAATGGTGTCAATGCTTCCTGGTGTTCATGCGCAACGTATTTTAGAAATGTTGCCGGAGTGGGGAGAGTTGATGACCATTGTTAGTTCACTAGGTTCTATTTTTGAATTTAAAGGAGCACTCCCTGAGGGAAAAGTCGCGAGAGGGTATTACAATTTAATGGGGAAAACGGGGCAATTACATGGGCATATTTTGTTAGATAATATTGCGCATGTAGCAATGGTCAGTAAACCTTTTAGGGGTAAAGAAAGCCATTATATTGGATTTTACGTTGCATCAGGAGAGTGTATTTTCAAAGTTTATTTAGGGCGAGACAATAAACGACAACTGTTCCCAGATCAGATAAGAAAACTACAGCAGTTAAAAAAGGAAGTAATGACATGGTAGGCCATAAAGTAGTAATCAATCAGGATCATAATGAGGTTAAGAAAGAGCGTTTACAAAATCGCTTAGGACCTGAAATACAAGCATTTAGAGATAAGCGTTTAACCTTACAATTAGCGACGATTGATGAACAGGGTAAACCGCATGCAAGTTATACACCTTTTGCCTTTGACCAAGATGGTTATTATATATTAATCAGTTATATAGCGAAGCATGGTCAAAACCTAAAAGAGAATAAACAGATCTCTATTATGATGCTTGAAGACGAATCTGAAGCAAAGAATCTACATGCTCGTAAACGCCTTACCTTTGACTCTGTAGCCACTGAACTTGATAAAACTTCCGTAGAAGGTGTCGCTGGAATAGAGGCATTAATTTCTCGTTTTGGAGAAATGGCTGTCAATTTAAGTCGATTAAATGACTTTTATTTATATCGCCTTGTTCCTAGTAATGGCCGATACGTTAAGGGATTTGGTCAGGCATATAATGTTTCTGGAAATGACTTGGTTGACTTTCTTCACCTTGATCAAGGGCATGACTCTGGAAATCGAAAATCTAAATAAATAACACCCAAAAAATCTAATTACATCCATATAAACGATCAATTCTGTGTTTAGAGATTCGTTCGTTTAAAATTCAAGGAGATGAATAAAAAATGAACAAAAAAACACCGATAGCAATATTAGTAAGTACTACATTTGCGCTACCTAGTTTTGCTGAAAGTACCTTTACAGCAGATGAGATCGTCGTAACAGCAACCAGAACTGAACAAAAAGTTTCCGATGTATCTAGTGCCATTGAATTAATTAATCGTGAAACATTAGATAAGAATATGACCACTAACTTAAAAGATACATTAGATAATACGCCTGGTGTAGAAGTGCAAGGCGACGGCCGGTTTGGTGTTTCCGGCGTAAATATTCGAGGTATGGATGGTAGCCGAGTTAAAATTTTAGTCGATGGTATTGAGCAGCCCACTCCATATAACCCAGGATCAAGCCAACAACGTAAATACCCGAATACTATTGAAGTAGACACGCTGACTTCTATTGAAGTTAATAAAGGGCCATCGTCAAGTTTATATGGTTCAGATGCTTTGGGCGGAACTGTTTTATTTTCTACTAAAGACCCTAAAGATGTATTAGTCACGGAAGAAAACGAAAATCGATTTTCTATCAAAAGTGGCTATTCATCAGTCAATGAAGAGTTTAAAAATACGTTAACTTGGGCTGCACGAAAAGATAAAGTAGAGTCAATTGTGATGCTAACGTATGCAGAAGGGTCTGAATATAAAACCCATGGTGATGGGGCGGATATCCTTGGTACTGAACGGGGAGCTGCTGATCCTGCAGAGACAACACTAGCCAATGGTTTAGCAAAAGTATATTACCAAGCGAATGAAAATAATCGATTTGGATTAACTTTTGAGTATTTTGATTACCAATATGATTCCGATCTTGCATCACTGGAAGGATATGAAATTTTACCTGGTTTTGCTTATACAGACTCCTCTGTCGCAGATCATAATAAGCGTATGCGTATTGGCTTTGAGCATCAATGGCAATTAAATAGTTCATTCGCCGACGATTTAACTTGGGAAATTACTTACCAAACTACAGAAAGTAAATCTGATAACTACGATACTACTAACTGGGGATTTATATATGTTGATAGAGAACGTAATCGTCAACGAATTGCCAGTGATGACTCCATTCAATTTGATATCCAAGCGAATAAGTTCATTAGCACTGAGAATGTTAACCATCAACTAAGTTACGGTGTTTCTTTACTGCATAATGATTTTTCACTTGAAAATACCGACTACACATTATCGTCAGATACTGTTTCGTCAGGAAGTACCGGCATTCCCGATGCAGAGACCATACAGTGGGGAATATTTGTTCAAGACCAAGCCTTCTTAATGGATGATAAATTAGTCCTATCGGCAGGGTTACGTTATGACTCATTCTCTACGAAACCAAGTACAACCGAGGGGTATGACGTTCAACAAGTCGATAATAAAAATGATGCATTTACTGCACGTGTCGGCGCTGTTTATCATGTTGCACCGATGTTTAGCCCTTATACTCAAATATCACAAGGTTTTAAAGCACCTACTGTATATGACCTTTATTACTCGTATGACTCAGGTGCTATCTTTAATGGTAACCCAGATTTAGAGGCTGAAACCAGCTTGTCTTATGAAGTAGGTTTCCGTGGTAAAAATGAAAATCTGCAATATAACTTTAGTGCTTTCTACAATCTTTACGATGACTTCATTACTACCGAAACTATCGGAGAGCAAGATGGTAAAGACGTGATCACTGTTGTTAACCTTGATGAAGTTAAAATTTATGGCGCGGAGTTTTCGTCTCGCGTTAAAGGCCCGGTAGGTACTTATGCAAGTTTCAATATCGCTTATGTTGAAGGGGAAGATGTAAGCACAGGTAATGCATTAGACACTATTGCACCATTAACCAGTAATATTGGATTAGGTTATGATAACCGGGAATATAAATTTGGTGGTCTCATTAATTATAAAGTAGTTGCTAAAAAAGATGAGTGGCAAGATGAAGATCATATTGATGCACCTTCATATAATCTCGTCGATATCACAGCGTATTATAAACCAATGCAAGATCTTACTTTAAGAGCTGGGCTGTTTAATGCATTTGATGAAAAATATTGGGCATACCAAGACATCGCAGCAAATGACACAACATTAGATGATTTCTCAACACAAGCTGGCCGTAATTGGGGAGTGAGTGCAGAATACTCTTTCTAATTAGCCACATAATGTACCATCATTAATTTTAAACCCTTCCTTAAACAGAAGGGTTTTTTGTTATTAAAGTAGTGAACATTATACCTTTCATATTTTTTAAATTTTTATGCATCAACATAATTACAGCTAATTTTGTAGTTTAAATCACTGTTGAATTTAATGTTATCACTTAATGATTGACTGTTACTCGCTAGTTGTAGCAAGCGACTGCATAATCCCTTATAAAACCTACTCTCTTATTTTTTGAAAAATAAGTAGCTGGTGGGCTGAACATAAGATGAATATTGTTAACTTGGCTTAAGTATTTATAGGTGATGATTGAAAATGAGTAAATTTGCTCTAATAACGACCTGTAAACACACTAAGTTGAAGCGATATTTTTTTAAAGGATATTGATTAATCAATGGTTTATGTGAATTCTTTATTAAGCTAACAAGTCAATGAGACTTATAAATCGAGTGGGACACCATCAACCTCAATTGATAAAAGCTAAAAAACCTGCAGACGATTAATAAAATAAGCTAATTGGTTATCGCCCTAGTTACGTTTTGAGTGAGTTAGTTATATAGCGATTATGTACTAGTTATTTTTAGGATATTAGGTAAAGATATAACGCGATATTGATTGAAAAATCAAACCTCTTTGCTCGAGCGATGAAGTCTAACAATGCTACAAATATCCTAAAGCCAAAGACATGATCTTTTCAAAAAGATCTAAGATCACTCTCTTTTGACTTGGATTGAAGTGCCAATAGCGAATGTACTGCTTGGTCGATTGGGAGGTTAATAAAAAGCTATTTCATTGAAATAGCTTTTTAGTTTAATGTCACTGTTTCTATAGTTAAGTTTTATCTTTTCCAAAAGCTAATAGAAAGGTGTTAACACTGATAGTTAACCAGCGATCGATGCTTTCTTGCGTAGGTGGATTATTAGGTGCCATTAAGTTAGACAGTTGTGGTTCACTTCTTAGCAAGTGAATGAATATTTTAGCCGCTTCATCGGCTGTGACATCACCTAAATGTATCTCTTGTTTTTTATTCGCATCATCCAATAATTCTGAAATGATGGAAATCATCATCTTTGGCCCTTCGATAAAAAAGGTATCAGCTAACGATGAAAAGCGAGTGGCTTCTGCAATGATTATTCTGTGTAGAGATAATGCCGTTGGCGATAAAACAATGTTTAGGAATTCATTCGCTAACGTAATTAGTGTTTCTTTTAATTTGCCTGGATTGAATTTAATTGCTCGGATTTGTTGTGCATAATTTTTACACTCAAATTCAATGACGGCAATGAATAAAGCTTCTTTATTTTTGTAATGAGAATAGACAGTGGACTTAGAAACACCTGCCGTTTTTTGAATCATATCAGTGGTTGCACCGCTAAACCCATCACTAAGGAAGACCGTTCTTGCTGCTTGTAATACAACGTCTGCTTTTGATTGTTTAGTTGTATTGCGTGTATTCGATATTGTTGTCATAAATATTCCTAATCATAAGCTTGACAGTATTATAACATATAATGTACCGTACCGTTCGGTTCGATATCAAGTTATTTGAATCAGTTAACATTAATGAACTCAGTTCATTTTTTTTGCCAACAAACTGTACTGAACGGTTCGGTACAGTCTTTGGTTGGTGAAGTTGCAGAAAACAGCTTACAAGGCCAATTTATGTCTTTTTATGAAACTAAATCAATACCTTCTACACCTACTGGTAAGGCATTTGCTATTGCCATTGTCATAGTATCCCTAAGTGCATGTAGTGTCGGCCCTGATTATTCTGTGGCTGAAAATACGATTAATATTCCACAATGGGCGGATACCACGAATCAAGCTGATGGTTTAGTCATTGCATCAAAAGTGGTCAACTCAGATTGGTGGAAGATATTTCAAGACCCTCTATTAACGTCATTGGAAAAGGAGTTGGCAACAAAAAATTTAGATATTCAATTAGCAATGAATCGAATTGAAGAAAGTCGATCATTGTTGGGAATCACTAAATCAGAACAGCTTCCTAACCTAGGGCTAGGGGGAAATTATTCCCGTTATGGGCTCAGTGAAAATGGAAAGTTTGCTGCATTAGGAGCGCCTACTCAAGCAAATAACTTCTGGCAGGTTGGTTTTGATGCAAGCTGGGAACTTGATTTATGGGGAAAATTTGCGCGTAGCAATGAAAGTGCAATGGCTCAGTTAATGGCAACTCAATATGAACAACAGGGGGTTTATGTCGCGATTAGTGCACAACTAGCGCGTATTTATTTGCAGTTGCGTGGTGTGCAAGCACAGATTGATCTAACAGAAAAAAATCTACAAATTGCAAAACGCACAGTAGAGTTAACAGAAAGCCGTGAACGCAATGGTGTTGGTACACGTTTTGAAACCTCTACCTCGCTTGCACAATTGGCCTCAATTAAAGCGATGATGCCAGAACTAAAGCAGCGCCGAAGCAAGTTGATGAATGCTATGGCCTTGCTATTAGGTGAACAACCACACTCACTGGATGAAAGACTAAAAGATGTTATACCTTTACCGGTGTTAGCAAAAGAAATTCCCGTGGGAGTACCTTCGGAATTAGCCCACCGCAGACCCGATATATTAACAGCAGAAGCAGAACTTCATGCAGCGACTGCAGAGATTGGCGTCGCTAAAGCTAACTTTTACCCTCGTATTGCGATCAATGGGCAAATAGGTGGGGAAGCCTTTGAGTATACCGATTTAGGAAGTTGGAGCTCTCGCTTCTTTTCTATTGGACCGTCAGTCTATCTGCCTATATTCCAAGGAGGAAAGCTCACACAAAAACTCGAGCTTACTGAAATTAAGCAAAAAAGTGCTGCCATTAGATATCGACAAACAGTATTAAATGCATGGCATGAAGTGGATGACGCCTTAAGTTACACGGCCGCTCAAGTGCAGCAACATAAAGATCTTACTATTGCTTACCAGCAACATAAACGCGCATTTGATGTTGCTGAACGTAATTTTCAAGAAGGGGTTTCCGATTACCTACAAGTACTAACGGCACAGAAAGATGTATTACTCAGTGAAACTAAACTCAATCTTAATAAAACCCAATCCACACTGAGTTTAGTTAACTTGTATAAAGCATTAGGCGGAGGTTGGAATTGAATCCACATCAACCTCAATCCAATCAACTGCCAATGAAGACAGTTCTGGCTTTATTAGGCATTTTAATTTCAGCTATTATGTCTGGTTTAAATAGTCGAGTTGGTAGCTTAGGGCTGGTCGATATACGCGGTGCTTGGGGACTTGCTTTAGATGCATCAACATGGCTTTCCACGGCTTATACCGTAGGGGAACTGATTGCGATGCCTTTTGCAACCTGGTTTGCTATCACCTTGTCGGTACGCCGTTTTCATTTTTACATGGTTCTCTGCAGTGCTGCGATTGCATTAATTCTGCCGTTTATCCAAGACCTTAATCTCATGATCGGGTTACGCTTTATACAGGGGGTTAGTAGCGGTGCATTAATTCCTATTTTAATGATGATGGCGTTAAAAACGTTACCGCCCCATATTCGTTTACATGGTTTAGCGCTATACGCACTGACGGCAACATTCGCGCCTAACCTTGCAATATGGATCACTGCTTTTTGGACAGATAGCATCAACGATTGGCGCTGGGTTTACTGGCAAATATTACCAATGTGCTTTATCTCACTGACCTTAGTTGGAATGACATTGCCTAAAGAAAAGGTGTTATTAGGTCGTTTTAAAGAAGGTAATTGGTTTGGCATGTGCTTTGGTATGATTGCGCTAATACTGATTGGTATTAGCCTATCTCAAGGTGTGCGCCTGGACTGGTTCAATTCCCCGTTAATTTGCATCAGCTTAGGTTGTGGTTTGGCTTTTCTTGGTATTTATCTATTAAGTGAATGGTATCACCCAACGCCTTTCATCAAGTTACAACTGCTTTCACGACGTAATTTGTGGTTAGGCTCAGTTATATTCATGGCCTTATTAACCATTTTATTGTCAGGGAGTTTATTACCGGCAAGTTACCTTGGCATGATTCAAGGATTTAAAGTCCAGCAGATAGCACCGATTGGTTTATATATCGCTTTACCACAATTAATTTTAGGCTCGATTGTGGCCATATTTCTGTATCAAAAGTGGGTTAATGCAAAAGTTGTATTGTGTATCGGTCTCGCTGTGATTGCTATCTCGTGCTTTTTGAGTGCGCAGTTAACAATTCAATGGCATACCAATCAGTTTATTAATGCAACTTTACTGCAAGCGGTTGGGCAACCGATGGTGGTTGTCCCCTTATTATTTTTAATGACCAGTGTTGTCGCGCCCATGGAAGGACCTTATTTTTCAGGAACAATTAATGCGTTACGAGTGCTAGGTACCTTATTTGGTAGCGCAGTGGTCGGCCAATTATTAGTCGTAAGAGGGCGATACCATTCTCAAGTATTACTAGATCAAGCAATGCAAAATGACAACTTACACTTTATTGAAAGCACAAATATTAACGCTGTAATTGCGCAGCAATCACATATTTTATCAGTTGCAGACAGTTATCGCGTATTAGGTGTTTTCGCTATTATTGTCATTTTTCTTGTTTTAAAAATGTTCTATATACCGGCACCAAACACGCAAGCTGCACCTGCTACTAACAACTTACAACCCAAACACGGATAAATTATCATGACGAACAAAAGTAAACCGAAAATATTGAAAACAATCTTGATCACGTTATTGCTTCTAATTGCAGTGTGCGTAGTTGTTTATTTCAACCAACCAGAGTCCAATGCTGCGCACCAAAAAACAGATGACGCTTATGTGCAAGCGGATATCACATTTGTTTCAGCACAAGTTTCAGGCGTGTTAAATGACGTATTAATTAAAGATAATCAAGCCGTAAAAGAAGGAGATGTCTTAGCGATCATCGATGACCATGATTATAAAATTGCGATAAAAATGGAAGAGTCTAGAGTAAATAGTGCTAAAGCCAATATTGCTATCTTGAATGCACAAATCCTTAAACAAAAAAATGCGATTAACAAAACCTCTGTTTTACTTGATATCAGTAAAGCAGACATAAAATTAGCGAATGATGATTTTGTTCGTTACACAAACTTAGCTAAAGATGGTGCAGCGAGTGTGCAAACATTACAACGAGCAAGAAACCAACTTAATGTTAAGCAAGCAATTTATGAGAAAAACAAACTTTTATTAGAAGAAACAAAGCTAGAGTTGAATATCCTCAAGAGTGAGCGAGAAAAAGCGGATGCAGAACTGACCCTAGCAGAGTCATCGTTAGCTTTAGCCAAATTACAATATTCATATACGCGTATCGTCGCAACCACTGACGGTATTATTGGCAAAAAAACCGCAAGAAAAGGCGCTTATGTGACACCAAACAAGCCATTATTTGCAATTATTCCTATCGATGATATTTATATTCACGCAAATTACCGAGAAACACAATTGGCAAAAGTAGCCCCTGGCGACCCTGTTGAAGTGAAGGTAGATGCATTTCCAAATCAAGTTTTAAAAGGCGTAGTTGATAGCTTAGCACCTGCGAGTGGCGTGAGCTATTCATCAATAGGCCCTAGTAATGCAACGGGGAACTTCACCAAAATTGTACAAAGGTTGCCTATTCGTATTCAATTATCAGCAGATCAGCCTTTATCTAAAAAATTAAGGGTAGGGATGTCAGTGACAACAGATATTAACGTAACACAATAATATTTAAGAGTAAGTCTACTCTGTGGGTAGGCTTACTCAATCAACGTTCAATCATCCACACTTATTTTATCTCACGAATTTTTTCTATAAACCAGCGCATGGCTCTACCTTTGTTATTTGCTCTCCAACCCATAAATAAAGGCGTCAATGGTGCATCTTTATCGATTAACAGTGGGACGAGATCGCCACTTTCAAGATGGTTAATAATGCGGTGCGTCGGCAAAAAACCAACGCCGACTCCTCGTATTTGAGCTAAGATTTTTTGCTCCATTGAGGCAACGCGTAAAATTCGTTGTTTTTCAAATATTCTATGCGTCATGGCGGGAGATGTTTTAGAAGAGTCTTTGATCATAACTGAATGAAATGGTTTTATATCCTCTTCTGTTAAAGGCTGTTTGTATTCAAGTAAAGGGTGATTTTTACTGGCCACAAACTGCCAATCTGCGATAGCGATTTCTTCAAATTTAATGCCTTGTATATTGATTTCTGGCTTCGGTGCACCAATCACCAGATCAGCTCTATTTTCAATAATCGCTTCCCAACTACCAGCCAAAACCTCTTCAATAATCGTCACTTCAACACCCGTATTAAGCTGATAAAACGCTTCAACAATGTCATAAATTTTATCGATATCATAAATCGTATCCCGTGCGATAGTCAGTTGAGACTCCCAGCCACTATCAACTTGTTTGGCATTCTCGACAATATGTTCAGCTGCTTTTAGTAATTCCCGACCCTGTTCAAGCAATACTCTCCCCGCAGGTGTTAGCACCGATCGTCGACCTTCACGTCGATAGATCATAATACCTAACTCTTCTTCTAATTTTTGTACAGTATAGGTGACCGTTGACGGCACTCGATAAAGTGCAGCAGCGGCGGCGGCAAAACTGCCTTTTTTATCTATTGCATCTAGGACTTCACAAGCGTCTAAAGATAACTTCATCAATTCACCTCTTTTATAATTGTTCAGTATATTCGAACATATTAATCAGTATAACTTGATTTTAATCAAAAATATTCACTATACAATGTATTTAAAGTTCGAAAAAACAAAATAGAAAACTAGTTTTGTAATCAATTAATCGTTAAATAGGAAATGAAAATGCAGTTATTAAGTAAAGATTCTTTACACAGAGGTGGATTTGCAGGTCTAAAAGAAACACGTCTAATTGTTGATAACAAAATTGGTGGACAAAGTGACACCTGGAATGGCTTGGGTAACTTTATTTACCTAGCTGATGCACGCTTTTCACCTAAAGGCCAAACTGGAATGCATCCTCATAAAGAATTAGATGTGATTTCAATTATGTTGGAAGGCAATATAGAGCATAAAGGTTCTATGGAAAATGGCAAATCGATGGGTGCGAATCAAGTGCAAGCACAACGCGCTGGTGGAGAAGGTTTTGTCCATAATGAGATAAACCCTGACAATGCAGAAAATAGAATGTTGCAACTCTGGGTGTTACCTGAAGTTGCAGGCGAACCAGCAAGTTATCAGTTTTATGATCTTAAAAAAGATCAAATGGTTAGAGTTTACGGCGGCAGTAAATCAGACAGTAAAACATTGGATAGCCAAACTATTATTGAAGTGGGTTTACTCACTAAAGAGACAAAAATTACCAAACAAGGTGAATTCATGGCTTATGTGACAGGTGGCACAGGCACGCTAAACGGCGTTGAAGTAACAGACGGTGATTTAATACGTGATGTAGGTTTAGACTTTACCGTGCAAAGTGAACAGGTCCATTTAACCCTGATTTATTTAAATAAATAAACGTAAAAAAGATAACCGAATAATAATGATTCAGTCGTATCTTTAACCAGGTATCGTACTGAAAAATAACTTAAAATAAGACTAAAGTCTGTCTTCAACGTAAATGTTAAGATGACTTAATACAGGAATTTAAAACATGAAAAAAATACTAACAGTTTCAGCGAGTAACAGTGCTAACTCAATTAACAGAACAATACTTGAGTTAGCTTCAAGTAAAATTGAAGGTCATGATGTTGCCATGTTAGATATTAGAGATTATCCGATGCCTTTCTTTAGTTTAGATAAAGAAGAAAGCGAAGGGCATCCTGAAACAGCTAAACAAGTACGTGCATTATTTGCAGAGTATGATGCATTTATTATCGCTTCACCAGAGCATAACGGCAGTATGCCAGCTGAGTTTAAAAATTTAATTGATTGGGTTTCTCGTTTAGGTGATTTACAAGACCCAATGTTTGGAAACAAGAAGCCAGTGTTGTTATTAAGTGCTTCACCGGGTCCTAATGGAGGAGCGACAAACCTTCAAACGCTAACGCAATTAATGCCATGGTGGGGCGCGGATATAAAAGGTTCATATAGTTTAGGTAGTTATTACGAACACTTGGTTGATGGTTCATTAAATGCTGAAAAAGAGGAAGCGATTACAAAATCAGTCACTGATTTCGTAAATGCGCTTTAGTAAATAAGGTGACGATACTTATTTAAAAGTACGTCGCTGATTGTTTTTTATTTTGTTGAGTCCTTAATAAAAACCTAAAAAGTAAGTACGAACCCCATCAACTGTAGTTAATTTCTACCTTTAAACTACCTTTCAAAGGTGCTGAGTGATTAGCATTGAAAGGTAGTTTCTTATCATTACCCTCATTGTATATATTTGTCTATGGCCCTAAGCACAGGTTTAGTGCTTACTAATATGCTTATTTTTCTAATTTTTCATATTTTTGGTTGTTTACTTGAAATAGAACTAAACAATATTAATAGTAGATTGATATTTATAGTTATCTTTATATGATTAGACATTATAAACTTATTGATCAATAAGCTCTAAAATCAGCAATATTTTCAATACCTTCCTAATCTTACATTCACATTTTGTATTACTACAGTATCTAGCTTTGCACCTTTAGAGGTAGCCTATAAATAATTGCACTCATTTAGGGCTGTCTTTGTGATTTTATTTTATTAAGTCACTGTTATTTAAAGCTTCTTTCTTATGGCATCAAATTTGCTGCCATACATCTGTTATTTTGAAGACTAATGTTTATATATTAGATACGAGCATTAATCTTATATAGCTAAAACTCATATTGAATACTTCTTTTCAGTCAATCACTTTTAACTAAATTCATAATATTTAGATGCAGCTTTTTTAATTAAAGTGATTAATTATTTTAAGGTCGTCATTCTGTCTATAAACTTTAAAAACAGGTATCGCTATGGAAGAAAATATCGATAAATACATTGAAATACGTAAAAAACTACACCGTAATCCTGAGCTTAAATATGAAGAGTTTGATACGGGAAAGTTAGTGACTGAGCATTTAAAAAAATTAGGTTATGCAGTTGAAACGGGCTTAGGAAAAACAGGCGTTAAAGCAGTGCTTTATACTAATAGACCAGGTCCTACTATTGCTTTTCGAGCAGATCTTGATGCATTGCCTATTTGTGAACTTAATGATTTTGAACATAAATCTCAAAACGAAGGGAAGATGCATGCCTGTGGTCATGATGGGCATACAGCAAGTTTATTATGTGCAGCTGAATCATTAATGGCTAACAAAGATGCTTATTGCGGGAATATCGTGATTATCATGCAACCTGCAGAAGAAGGTGGAGCAGGCGCTAAAGCGATGATTGATGATGGTGTTTTAGAAAATCCAAGGATTGATAAAATATTTGGTTATCATAATCGTCCTGGATTTAAGCAAGGTCTTGTGTTTGTAAAGTCTGGATCTGCAATGGGAGGGAATTCAAGTATTTCTATCCAAATAACCGGTAAAGGTGGGCATGCTGCAATGCCTCATTTAACACATGATCCAATTGTTGCTGGTGCTAGTTTTGTAGTTCAAGTTCAGACAGTTATCTCAAGAAAAATATCTCCTTTAAGCGCTGCTGCAGTGACTGTTTCAGAGTTTCATGCTGGTGAGGGGCATAATGTTATCGGATCAAATTGTGAACTTAGTTTAAGTGTTCGGTCTGATCATAAAGAAACTGATGAAATATTAGTACGTGAAATAGAAAAAACACTAAAGAATGTTTGCGAACAGTTTAATTGCTCTTATAAATTTGATTTGTTGATTTCTATACCCGCACTTGTTAATCACCGTCAAGAAACCACTGATGTTATTAAAGCTTGTGAAGGTAGTTTTGATAAAGAGAACTTATTAGAAATTGATTATATGCCGACCATGGGAGCAGAAGACTTTAGCTATTATTTACTAGAAAGGCCCGGTTGTTATTTTTTCATAGGTAATGGTGAAGAGTCAGCATATTTACATAATGCTCATTATGACTTTAACGATAAAAATATTGCAGTAGCACGACAAGTTTATATGGATTTAGCTGAATTTTATCTAGGGAGAGGCAAATAATGCAAAATACAAAAAATATTAATAGTATTCCTGAGACAATTAAAGATAACCCGTTTTTAGCATGGGTTGAGCGGACTGGTAACAAGCTACCACATCCATTTTTATTATTTGTATATTTAGCGCTCGCTGTGATTGTGATTTCCGCCATATTAAATTACTTTGGGACTAATACATACAATCCTAAAACATCGGAAACTTATCCGATCAAATCTCTATTATCTGGAGATGGCGTTGCTTACATGTTTACTAACTTTGTGAAAAACTTTGTTGGTTTCCCGCCATTAGGTACAATCATTACTGTTATGCTTGGTATTGGTTTAGCTGAGCGTGTGGGGCTGCTATCAACTTTATTGACTCAAACTGTGGCTAAAGCGCCTCGTCATTTACTGACCTTTTGTGTCTTTATTGCCGGTATTTGTGGGTCAATCGCTTCTGATGCAAACTACTTAATTTTAATCCCATTGGTTGCCATGATATTCCACAGTGTTGGTCGTAACCCATTAGCAGGAGCAGCGGCAGCTTATGCAGCAGCAGGTGCGGGTTATGATGCTAGTTTATTTATAACCGTTGGTGATGCTTTATTTGCTGGTATTGCTACGGATGCAGCTAGGATTATCGATCCCGATGCATATGTAAGTGCTGTCGATAACTATTATTTTGTTGCTTGCTCTGTATTTGTTTTGGCTACTGTAGGTACGCTTATTATTGATAAGATAGTAGAGCCGAGATTAAATAACCTCCATCCATTATCTACAATGATAAAAGAGAGACCAACAACAGACCTTAACATGACAGCAGAAGAAAAAATGGGTCTTAAACGTGTAGTGTTTTTTACTATTGGTTATCTGATCTTTATTCTCGCTCTTATTCTTCCTGAAACATCAGCTCTAAGAAACAGTGATGGTGGATTAATTCCATCACCATTTTTGAAAAGTCTTGTACCATTTATGTTTTTTTATTTTCTTGGTATAGGCGTTATTTACGGTAAAGCTGTTGGTAAAATTAAAAAAATAGAGGACATTCCGACATTAATGGCTGAATCGGTGAAGACTTTAGCAACAACATTGGTGCTGTTTTTGGCAATTGCGCAGTTTATTGCTTATTTTAAATGGACTGGAATTGGTAATTTAGTTGCATTTGAGGGAGCTCATTTTTTAGAGTCAGTTGGTTTTGATGGATATGCCTTAATTGTAAGCTTTATTTTGATCACCTGTATTTGTAATGTCTTTATGACGAGTGGTAGTGCTCAATTTGCACTTTTTGCTCCTATATTTATCCCAATGCTTATGCAGTTAAATATCGACCCAGCATTTACGATGGCAATGTTTCGGATTGGGGATAGTGCAACAAACATTATCTCTCCTATGTCACCTTACTTCAGTGTCGCCCTGGTTTTTATGCAAAGTTATAAACCTGAACTGAGAATTGGTACATTGATAGCAACAATGCTGCCGCTAGCTATCGGCTTCCTTGTATTTTGGAGTGCATTTTTACTATTATGGACGGCACTTGGTTTAGATATTGGCCCTGGTGTATCTATGTACATCAACTAGATAATTTATTTATAGATTTACTTACTAACTGTAGTTAATTTCTACCTTTAAACTACCTTTCAAAGGTGCTGAGTGATTGGCATCGAAAGGTAGTTTCTTATCATTACCCTGATCATCTAACGATCGTTTTTTACATGATGGACGTGCAACTGATCTTGACACCGCAATACGTTGGCACGGTGGAGAAGCGCAAACAGCAAAAGAAGCATTTGTTGGTCTAACAGAAGCACAACGCAATGAGTTGTTATCCTTCTTAAGGTCAATTTAAACTCGCATTAATCCACTAACCAGAACAGTTTGAAGGAACTTATTTTTAATAGGTTTCTTCAAACTTTATTTCCTCTTCTATGTACCTACGTATTTTCAGTTTTTTCTTCAATAACTAAACATATAAATTGTATATACTTTATGTTCTCACTCACAGAATTTTTTAATCATTATTGGGTATTTTGGTTTATAATTTGTTGAATATTAATTTACATAAAAGAGCGTTAAATGAAAAAAACAGACCGAGAACGCTTTGATTACATTCAATATATTGGATGGTGGGAAGGGCAAATAAATGCATCACATCTAATGCGACACTTTCAATTAACCAGAGACTCAGCATCAGCTATTTTGAAAAAATATGATTATAAGTATCCTCATCATTTTCAATATGATCAGTCGCTTAAAGCCAGAGTTATCACGCAGGACTTTTTACCAGCTAAAAAAATTCAAAACTTCAGTAAGTATCTCGAATTAATAAAGAATAGTCGATGTGAAGTAGTTTCTGAATGTATTGAAGAGGTTGAAGCACCTTTTAGGAATATAAATGCAAAATCTGTTCGTCCTATTCTAAAAGCAATTACTGAAAACCTTGCTATTGATATTGGTTATATCTCCTTATCTAGTCCTGATTATTTAGATCGGATAATAGAGCCACATTCTTTAATCTTTGCACGGGGATGAACCGACAGTATCGATTAATCTCATATTGTCTGTGGGGTGTTTCCCGTATCCACGGGGATGAACCGTTCGCAGACGGTGATCGGAAACTAGCTAAAGAGTGTTTCCCGTATCCACGGGGATGAACCGGTGTACGGTGCAGGTTTAGTTGATTC
>NZ_JBAKAZ010000041.1:0-28865 GCF_038155185.1 Psychromonas aquatilis | reverse complement strand
AAGTGCTTTGTTTTATTAACTGCATCTACAAGGGAGGCTGAAGCCACCGCCCCGAGTTCGAAAACAAAAATCATCGAAGAAAAATGCTAAAAAGTAACTAGAGAAGTCATTCTTTTATTCATTGCACCTACTAAACTGACTCCTCGAAGGGTGAAAAGTATGCGCTTTAGGGATTGGTTGAAACTGACTAGTTATTTTTACAGATTGGTATAACCTTCACTCTACTACTTAACCATGTAACAAAAGAGACCCTATCCAAGCTATTGGCTTTTTATAGGCGAGATAAAATTTACCGCGTTAACTTTCTTTTACATAAAAGTACTACATTACTTTTTTATTAAATAACTGACCTTATATACGCGTCATATTTATCGATTTATAAGCTTTCAGTAATGTGACAGCCCGATATTTTAAGCCTTTATTATTACATTTTTATTTTTCTTTCTATATTTTTCAAGTCACTGTTTTTAAATAGGTTTTTTGCCGCTATATGCCATGCTGTGGTATATCTAAGTATTCACGCTTTGCTGTAATATAACTGTCACATAATACCCCTATAATCTTCGCCATTAATTATGTTGGAGATAGTAAATGGAACGTGACATGGCGTCCAACCTACGAGCGAATAAAAAGCGAGTAGTCAAGGACAAGTTAGTTAAATACGGAGTAACAAGTGGTGGCTCATTAGTGCTAGTCACTTTGTTATTAATTTTTGGGTATCTTTTGTATGTTGTTTTTCCGATTTTTGCACCGGTTAGTATGGAAGAAAGCACCTCTTTTAAACGCCAAGATACTAGCGCAATTTTTGCATTAGGGATTGATGAGCAAAATGAAGTTGCTTACCAAATGGATGAACAAGGACTACTTAGTTTTTATTCATTACGTGATAGAGACTTAGGTAAATCGCTTCTCCAATATAAAGCCTTTGATGATGTACAAAGAATAAGTAAAACAATGCCTGCAAATGGCATTTTTGCGTTAACCAATCAGCATGGTGACGTGAAAATTGTTAAGCCAGACTTTGCAACGTCATATCCTAACGATACAAGATTGATTACACCTGAAGTTGACTTTCCTTTGGGTGAAGAAAATTTTGTGGTTTCTGATAATGGTCAAGCGATAACAAATTTAGCATTTGAAATGAACGAAGAAAATGCGGCGATCGCAGCGGTTCAAGAAGATGAAAAAGGGCTTTACTTATTATTAACAGCGGAAGTTAATTTCATGACAGATGAAGTTAACTGGACGAAAGAGTCATTTGAACTGCCGTCATTCCCACACAAAGTTGACCAATTATTATTAACACCAAACTTACGTAAGTTATTTGTGCGCAGTGGCAATGATTTATTAGTTTATGATGTGTCTGATACCGATGATATTAGAATTTCGTCAGCATTTAAAATTAACGCTGAAGGCGCTAATGTGATGTCGATTCAATTATTAACCGGCGCGAGCTCAATATTAGTGGCAAACGATAATGGTGTGATTACTCAATGGTTTGAAGTATTGAGTGATAATAAACGCGAGTTTACTTTTATCCGTGATTTTGAAGCACCTCAAGCAGTGACAAGTATCGTTTCTGAATACTTCCGTAAAGGTTTTATTACTACGACGAAAAATGGCGAGATTTCGTTCTACCATGCAACTGGTCATGCTGAACTATTAACGGAAAAAGTAACAAATACTGATAGTTTAGTGGCTGCTGTCTCACCACGAGCAAATTCAGTATTAATTGCTGATAGTGACCAAATTAAATTGTTCCATGTTGATAATGAACACCCAGAAATTACTTGGTCTGCTTTATGGCAAGAGGTTTGGTACGAAGGGTACCCTGAGCCGCAATATGTTTGGCAGTCTACTTCTGCGAGTGATGATTTTGAAGCTAAAATGAGTTTAGTGCCTATCTCATTCGGTACAATTAAAGCGGCATTCTATGCAATGCTATTTGCTGTTCCAATCGCCATTTCTGCTGCGATTTACACTGCTTATTTCATGGCGCCTAGTATTAGAGGGTATATCAAGCCAACCGTTGAAATTATGGAAGCGTTACCTACGGTTATCTTAGGGTTCTTAGCGGGGTTGTGGTTAGCACCGATCGTTGAAAATCAACTACCAGGTATTATTTTACTGTTGATTACCTTGCCTCTTTCAATATTAGTGGCAGCGGTTATTTGGACAAACTTACCTAAATCAATGGCGGATAAAGTCAATGAAGGTGTTTTACCATTAATCTTGCTACCTATTTTATTAGCAGCTGGTTATTTCTCTATCGCCTTTAGTGAAACGTTGGAGTTATGGCTATTTGATGGTAATACCCGTGTTTATTTAACCAATGAATTAGGGATTGATTTTGACCAACGTAACTCTTTAATTGTTGGTATTGCGATGGGCTTTGCCATTATCCCGACTATATTCTCGATTGCTGAAGATGCTATTTTCAGTGTACCTAAAAGCTTAACAATGGGCTCACTTGCATTAGGCGCGACGCGTTGGCAGACAATGGTTAAGGTTGTTATTTTAACCGCCAGCCCAGGTATTTTCTCTGCTGTCATGATGGGAATGGGGCGTGCTGTTGGTGAAACAATGATTGTACTAATGGCGACAGGTAATACACCTATTATGGATTGGAATATCTTTGAAGGAATGCGCTCATTATCAGCGAACATTGCTGTTGAGATGCCTGAGTCTGAGGTGGGTAGTTCACACTATCGCGTATTGTTCCTTGCTGCGTTTGTGTTGTTTATCTTTACCTTCTTCTTCAACACGCTTGCTGAGTTTGTTCGTCAGCGTCTACGTGAAAAATATTCAAGCCTATAAATAGGAGTTAGTTATTATGGGTAAATGGTTTAAATCAGGCACACCTTGGATTTGGATGACAGGTGGTGCGGTGAGTGTCAGTTTAATAGCAGTAATTGGGCTATTTTTATTAATCGGATGGAGAGGGCTTAGTTTCTTTTGGCCTGCTCCTGTGTATGAATTTGCAATACAAAATGAGCAAGGAGAGCAATCTTCACTGATCGGTGAAGTCTATGACTCAGAGCATATTTTAAAACAACAATTAATTGACGGTGGCATTACCGGGTTAGAAGATGAAGCTGATTCATTAGATCGTTTTCTACTTAAAATTGGTAATCGTGAATTTGTTGATTTGGACTTTATCTGGGTTTTAGAAACCTATATTAAAGACCGTAATATTGCTGATAATATTGTTGTGTTTGAAAGAGAAAAAGACGGTAATTTTTATGGCTACCTTGACTCATTAAAAGAGGGAGATAAAACACTAAATCTTGATAAAGAAGCATTGTTCGAAGAGTTCCATAAACGTCTTGATCGAGCGCTTGATTTACGTGATAAAGAGCATGATTTAGCAACAGGTCCTATCGGTCGTATTAATAATGATTTAGATCGAATTCGTTTAAAGCAACGTGGTTTAGAGTTAGATGGCGAGTTAACGGATCAAAAAATAGCTGAATTTGATGCACAGCGTAAAGCATTGCGTGACGAGTACCTAGGGTTAGAAAATGAATTGTTTGGATATCGTGACCAAGCGAAACGTGACAGCCTAGTTGTTAAAGATATGTCAGGTAAATTAGTGACCATGTCAATGGCTGATATTTTAGACTTTTATCAACCAAACAATATGAATCTACTGCAAAAAGTTGGGCACTGGTTCCATCAGCTTTATAAGTTTATTAGTGATGATCCTCGTGAAGCGAATACGGAAGGTGGGGTGTTCCCAGCTATCTTTGGTACTGTGTTTATGGTGATGTTAATGGCGGTAATCGTAACGCCATTTGGTGTGATTGCGGCAATTTACTTACATGAATACGCTGGCAAGAACTCAATTACTAAATTTATACGTATCGCCGTAATTAACTTATCTGGTGTACCATCAATTGTTTATGGTGTATTTGGTTTAGGGTTCTTTGTTTACATTGTTGGTGGCAGTATCGATCAGTTGTTTTTCCCTGAAGCGTTACCTTCTCCTACATTTGGAGCACCAGGAGTAATGTGGTCTGCATTAACATTAGCAATATTAACCTTGCCAGTAGTTATTGTATCAACAGAAGAAGGTTTAACACGTATTCCAAGTACATTACGTGAGGGGTCATTAGCACTAGGCGCAACTAAGTCAGAAACTTTATGGCGCATTGTTATCCCGATGGCGAGTCCAGCAATTATGACAGGACTTATCTTAGCTGTAGCACGTGCAGCGGGTGAAGTAGCACCATTGATGTTAGTAGGGGTGGTAAAAGTAGCACCAACATTACCTGTTGATGGGAACTTCCCGTTCTTACACTTAGATAGAAAATTTATGCACCTTGGTTTCCATATTTATGATGTTGGCTTCCAAAGCCCAAATGTAGAGGCAGCTCGTCCATTAGTGTATGCGACGTCGTTCTTACTAGTGACGGTTATCATCGGCTTGAATTTAGCTGCAATTGGTATTCGTAATAGTTTACGCGAGAAATACAGAGCATTGGAACACTAACAACCTTTAACAAATTATAATTCCACGCACTGCACAGTGCGTGAATAAATAGTAGGAAATACAATGATAGATTTAGCAAAATTAAACGCAAAAAGCGACGAACTAAATAACTTAACACCTGAAGATACTGCGTTAGAAGTGAAAAACTTGGATTTGTACTATGGCCAAAAACAAGCACTTTTTGATGTGTCAATGAAAATACCAAAAGGCAAAGTAACGGCCTTTATCGGACCGTCTGGTTGTGGTAAATCAACACTATTACGTTGTATTAACCGTATGAATGACTTAGTAGATATTTGTCGTGTGGATGGAAAAATTGAATTACAAGGTACCAATATCTATGATAAATCAGTAGATGTAGCTTCATTACGTCGACGTATCGGTATGGTGTTTCAGCGTCCAAATCCATTCCCAAAATCGATTTATGAAAATGTTGTATATGGCCTACGTTTACAAGGGATTAACGACCGTCGTACGCTAGATGAAATATGTGAGACATCACTACGTGGTGCCGCATTATGGAATGAAGTTAAAGATAGATTACATGACAATGCATTTGGTCTTTCTGGTGGTCAGCAACAACGTCTTGTTATTGCGCGTGCAATCGCAATTGGCCCAGAGGTTTTATTACTAGATGAACCGACATCGGCATTGGATCCGATTTCAACATTAACGGTTGAGGAATTGATTACTCAATTAAAAGAGAAGTTTACAGTTGTTATCGTGACTCATAATATGCAACAGGCTGCACGTGTGTCTGATCAAACTGCATTTATGTATATGGGTAAACTGATTGAATATGCAGATACAAATACATTATTCACAGCCCCACAAAAGAAACAAACTGAAGATTACATTACTGGCCGTTACGGTTAAATAAGGAAATAAAATGGAAAATACTAACTTAAGCCGTCATATTTCAGGGCAGTTTAATGCTGAAATTGAAAGTGTGCGTAACCAAGTTATGCAGATGGGTGGGCTGATTGAACAGCAACTTGGTAATGCACTGAAAGCAATGTGTGAAAATGATATTGAGCTGGCGCGTAAAGTTATTATCAAAGATACCGAAGTGAATGACTTTGAATTGCTTGTTGATCAAGATTGTTCTCGTATCATCGCAAAACGTCAGCCTGCAGCCAGTGATTTACGTTTAATTTTAACCATTATGAAAACAATCACGGAATTAGAGCGCATCGGTGACCGAGTTACTGATATTGCAAAAATGACCATTGAAAATCACGGTAAAAAAGTCCCGCCAATGATTGGCTTGGAAAATATGGGGCAGATTGTTTTAAAAATGCTGCATGATTGCCTAGATGCTTTTACACGTTTAGATATGAATAATGCTATTGAGATCCACAAGCAAGATAAAAAAGTGAATCGTCAATATGAAAGCATTTTACGTGAGCTGATGACTTTTATGATGGAAGATCCACGTTCAGTACCGTTTGTATTAAACGTATTAGCGTCTGCTCGTGCTATTGAACGTATTGGTGATAGATGTCAGAACATTTGTGAGCAAATTGTTTACCTTGTAAAAGGAATAGACGTGCGTCATGCAACAGATGAAGAATTAAACTCATTAATTGAAGACTAGTTTCTCGTCTTATTAATATTTATTTAGAGCACAGCTGTTTTTATGCAACTGTGCTTTTTTCATTTTTATGACAAACCTTTGCAGCCTATGGTGCATCAGGTATACTGCTGTTTTTTTTAAGCGGAACCGTTACATGAAAGTTGCAGATTTTTCTTTTGATCTTCCTGAAGAATTGATTGCCCGTTATCCAATGCCTAACCGAACGGGTAGCCGATTATTAACATTAACAGGTAATACTGGCGAGTTAAACCATCTAAACTTTACTGATATTGTTTCGTTAATAGACGAAAATGACTTACTTATTTTTAATGATACACGTGTAATACCTGCCCGTTTATTTGGTACAAAAGAGACTGGCGGTAAGATTGAAGTGCTTGTTGAACGTGTTTTAGACGAGCAATCATTTTTAGCGCACGTGCGTAGTTCTAAGTCGCCTAAACCAGGCTGCCCATTAGTACTGGGTGATGATGTTAATGCCACTATGGTACAGCGCCAAGGGCCTTTATTTGAAATTAAGGTTGATGGTCAGGAAACAGTATTACAAGTCCTAGAGCGTATTGGTCATATGCCATTACCGCCTTATATCGATAGACCCGATGAAGATGCGGACAAAGAACGTTATCAAACGGTTTATAACAAAAAGCCAGGAGCTGTTGCAGCACCAACGGCAGGTTTGCATTTTGACCAAGCGGTATTGGATGCGATCTCAGCTAAAGGAGCGGACTTTGCATTTGTAACTTTACATGTTGGAGCAGGTACCTTTCAGCCAGTTAAAGTAGATGATATACACGATCATCAAATGCACAGTGAATATGCAGAAGTATCACAGGAAGTCGTTGACAAAATCATGGCGACCAGAGCACGTGGTGGACGTGTTATTGCTGTGGGTACAACCTCTGTTCGTTCCATCGAAAGCGCTGCAAGTGTTAGTTTAGCGAAAGGGCTGCCACTAGAACCTTTTTTCTCTGAAACAAGTATCTTTATTTACCCAGGTTATGAATTTCAATTAGTGGATGCGATGGTGACTAACTTCCATTTATCTGAATCAACTTTATTAATGTTAGTGAGTGCCTTTAGCGGTAAAGAAAATATTGATAAGGCTTACCAAACTGCAATTCAGCAAAAATACCGTTTTTTTAGTTATGGCGATGCTATGTTTTTAACTAAAAAAACCAATACGTGATAAAATCACCGACTAAAGTGCGTTGCATGACGTCGGTGCTGAAATAACAATCAAAAATAAAATATATAATAAATCAGACTGTTTATCTGATAAGGAAAACCATGAAATATGAATTAATTACAACTGATGGCCGAGCTCGTCGTGGCCGTTTGACATTTGATAGAGGCACTGTTGAAACACCAGCCTTTATGCCAGTTGGTACCTATGGCACTGTAAAGGGAATGACACCGGAAGAAGTTGATGCAACGGGCGCTGAAATTCTACTGGGTAATACTTTTCACCTTTGGTTACGCCCAGGACAAAAAGTGATTCGTCAGCACGGTGATTTACACGACTTTATGAATTGGAAAGGGCCAATACTGACTGACTCAGGCGGTTTCCAAGTCTTTAGTTTAGGCAAAATGCGTAAAATTAAAGAAGAGGGCGTGTACTTTAATAGCCCTGTTAACGGCGATAAAGTCTTTTTGTCTCCAGAAGTGTCAATGGATATCCAATATGATCTTGGTTCAGATATCGTAATGATATTTGATGAATGTACTGCTTACCCAGCAACTGAAAAAGAAGCTGAAGTGTCAATGCAACTTTCTTTACGTTGGGCTGAACGTAGTCGTAAACGTTTTGATGAACAACAAAATCCAAATGCACTTTTTGGTATCATACAAGGTGGTTGTTATGAGCACCTACGTGACGTGTCATTAGAAGGTCTCACTAAAATTGGCTTTGATGGTTATGCTATTGGTGGTTTAGCCGTTGGCGAGCCTAAAGAAGATATGCATCGCATTCTTGAATATATTGCACCTAAAATTGCAGAAGACAAGCCGCGTTATTTAATGGGAGTGGGTAAACCTGAAGATCTCGTTGAGGGTGTACGCCGTGGTGTTGATATGTTTGACTGTGTAATGCCAACACGTAATGCTAGAAATGGACATTTATTTACAACTGATGGTGTAGTGAAAATTCGTAATGCTAAACATCGTGAAGATAATAGTCCATTAGATGCAGAGTGTGATTGTTATACATGTAAAAATTATAGTCGAGCATACTTATATCATCTTGACAAATGTGGAGAAATCCTAGGAGCACGTTTAAACACGATCCATAACTTACGTTATTACCAACGTTTGATGAAAGGTTTGCGTGATGCCATTTCTGCAGGTACATTAGATGAGTTTGTGGATACATTTTACAAGCGAATTGGAAAAGAAAAACCGATTCTAAATAATTGATTACAAAACAGTAATATCTAGGTTATTTTTTAAACAACAAAGGAAGGAAAATGAGTTTATTTATCTCTCAAGCACATGCAGCAGCAGAAGGCGCAGCAGCAGCAGAAGGTGGTCCAACACAAATGATTATTATGTTAGTTGTATTTGCAGCTATCTTTTATTTCATGATCTACCGTCCGCAAGCACGTCGTACTAAAGAACATAAAAACCTAATGGAAAGCATCTCTAAAAATGATGAAGTGCTTACATCGGGTGGTTTAATCGGTAAAGTGGTTAAAATCAGCGCTGAAAACGAATATGTTCAAATTGAATTAAATGAAGCGAACACTATCGTAATTAAAAGAGATTTTATTACGGCAGTACTACCTAAAGGTACGCTTAAATCAATCTAAACAATAAAAAGGCAGGTTCTCCTGCCTTTTTAATATCGTTATTCTGCTTTTATTGGCAGAAACACCCACTACCTTTAGCGTTTAATAAAGGACATTATCGTGTTAAATAAATATCCTCTTTGGAAGTATTTACTACTAGGGTTTATCGTTTTATTTACCCTACTTTATGCTGCCCCAAACTTATATGGTGAAGATCCCGCCGTGCAGGTATCTGCAACGCGTGGTGCAAAAGTTGAATTATCTACTTTAGGTAAAGTAGAAGATATCCTATCAAAAGCAAACATTACGCCTAAATCAACCGTTTTAGAAGATGACCAAATTTTAATTCGATTAAAATCAAGTGAAGATCAATTATTAGCACGTGAAAATATCAGTGCAGCAATCGGCGATGGTTTTGTAGCGGCTTTAAATTTAGCGCCTTCAACACCAAGCTGGTTAGAAGCGATTGGTGGTAGCCCATTAAAATTAGGTCTTGATTTACGTGGTGGTGTTCACTTCTTAATGGAAGTGGATATGGATGAAGCCATTAGTAAAGAACAAGATCAACTTGTACAAGACTTACGTGCTGACTTGCGTGAGCAAAAAATACGTTACCGTGGCGTTGAAAAAGACAACTCTGAGACGGGTGTAATTGTCCGCTTTACTTCACAGGAAGTACTGGATAGTGCCGTTGATTATCTAAAACCACTTAATCCTGGTTATGCATTTGCTGAAAAACAAGAAAATGACATGTTTTACTTAACAGTAAGCATGACTGATGAACAATTACAAAAAGCAAAAAGCGATGCGCTAGAGCAAAATTTAGGTATTTTACGTAATCGTGTTAACGAATTGGGTGTTGCTGAACCATTGGTGCAACGTCAAGGCGTAGATCGTATTGTAGTTGAATTACCTGGTATTCAAGATACAGCACGTGCAAAAGAGATTTTAGGTGCTACGGCAACCTTAGAGTTCCATGCTGTTGATACAGACACTGATATCTCTGATGCATTAGCAGGTCGTGTTCCAGCGTCTTCTGTCGTTTATAAAGAGCGTAATGGTAACCCTGTTGTTATTAAGAAAAAGATTATTTTAGCGGGTAACCACATTGTCGATGCACAATCTAGTGCTGGCGAATATGGTGGCGCGCAAGTAAATATTGATCTTGATTCTAAAGGTGGCAGTTTAATGTCGCGCTTTACAAAAGATAATATCGGTAAACCAATGGCAACCTTGTTTATCGAATATTTACCAACGGGCAAGAAGAAAGCCAACGGTAAAGCCGCTACTGAAAAACGTATTGAAGTAGCTAATGTGGCGACTATCCAAGCGCAACTTGGTCGTAGTTTCCGTATTACTGGCTTAGATAACACTGCTGAAGCGCATAATTTAGCGATATTACTTCGTGCGGGTGCATTAACAGCACCGATTCAAATTGTTGAAGAGCGCACAATTGGTCCAAGCTTGGGTCAACAGAATATCGATAACGGTATGAAAGCGATGATCTATGGTCTATTGGCTGTGGTTATCTTTATGTTCATCTATTACCGTAAATTTGGTGCTGTTGCTAATACTGCGTTAGTTTTCAATATCGTTATGATTGTTGGTTTAATGTCAATGATCCCAGGGGCAACACTAACCTTACCTGGTATCGCCGGTATTGTATTAACTATTGGTATGGCCGTTGATGCGAATGTATTGATATTTGAGCGTATTCGTGAAGAGTTGAAAGAGGGTAAATCCATTCAACGTGCGATTAACGAAGGTTATTCAAACGCATTCTCTACGATTGCTGATGCAAATATTACAACCTTTATTACAGCGGTTATTCTATTTGCTGTGGGTACTGGTCCGGTTAAAGGTTTTGCTGTCACACTGGCTATCGGTATCTTAACTTCAATGTTTACTTCTATCTTTGGAACACGTGCGATTGTAAATGCACTGTGGGGTGGACGTAATGACATTAAAAAACTTTCAATCTAAGCAGGGTTAATTATGTTTGAAATAATCAAAACGAAACGAACGCTTAACTTCATGAAGTTTGCAAAACCTGCAACTTTGTTATCGCTGATTTTAGTGGTCATTTCTATCGGTTCATTAACCGTTAACTGGTTAAACTGGGGACTAGATTTTACCGGCGGTACATTAATTGAAGTTGGCTTTGAACAGCCAGCTAATTTGGTTGAGGTACGTAGTACGCTAGAAGCCGCTGAATTTCCTGATGCTGTTGTTCAGCATTTTGGGAGCAGTCATGATGTGATGATACGTCTTGCGCCTCGCGATGGAGTTAAAGGGCAAGTGATAGGCAATCAAGTGCTTGATTCATTAAGAGCTGCTGATTTAGGTGACGTTAGTATGCGTCGACTTGAGTTTGTTGGTCCAAATGTGGGTGATGAGCTTGCTGAGAATGGCGGTCTTGCTATTATTATCGCTTTAATTTGTATCATGATTTACGTTAGTATGCGATTTGAATGGCGTTTAGCAATGGGCTCTGTGCTTGCTTTGGCTCATGATATCATTATCACATTAGGTGTTTTCTCGTTATTCCAAATCGAATTTGATTTAACGGTATTGGCTGCATTATTAGCGGTTGTCGGTTATTCGTTAAATGATACGATTGTTGTATTTGACCGAATTCGTGAAAATTTCCGTCGTATTACTACGGATACACCTGAGCAGATTGTTGATAAATCATTAACGCAAACACTGAGCAGAACGATTATCACATCAGGAACAACGATCTTTACTTTAATTTCATTGTTCTTAGTGGGTGGTGAGTTGATTCACGGTTTTGCAACGGCTTTATTGATTGGTATTTTTGTTGGTACTTATTCTTCGATTTATGTGGCGAGTGCATTAGCTATTAGATTAGGCATCTGTCGTGAGCATATGATCCCTGAAGTAATCGAGAAAGAAGGTGCAGATCAAGAAGCAATTATGTAGTGATTGTTTTTTGAATTAGCTGTTACTTAAAAGCACTGCATTGCAGTGCTTTTTTATTATCTACCATCATTAATATTATTGATTTAATTACCTTATCTGTCACAGAAAATCTCAATTTAGCTTTTTAATGAATATCACTTAATAGGTATTAATTTAAAGACCTAAAACTTTACTTTATCAAAGATATAGTTCACTCTTAAGTTTCTTATATAAAAGGGCCGATGCATGAAAATTTCCTTTAAAGAATTATTATTAGTTTTCTCTTTTTCTACTCTTACTGCATGTTCAACTACCCAAAGCCAAGAAGACAGTTACACCTTAGCTGCAACAGGTCACGGTAGCTCTGTTTTTCCTTTAGCGGTGCCATTGCAAGTTACTTATCAAGATGAAGTTAAACTCCTACGCATTAATCAAATGATTGCAGAGAAATCGGAAGTTGATGATAAAGAGCGTGCGCTTATGTTATATCAGCGTGGCTTGATTTATGACCGAATAGGGATGGGGGCACATAGCCGATATGATTTCATGCAGGCTATCAGCCTTGACCCAACCTTAGCTGAAGCCTATAACTCGCTGGGTGTTTACTTAACCTTAGGCGGTGCTTATAACGAAGCGTTCGATGCATTTGATGCTGCTATTGAGTTATCTGATGATATGCAATATAGCTATTTACATCGTGCGGTGACATCATCTATTGTTGGTCGAGATGAAGTAGCACAAGAAGATATTAAGCATTTCTACGAATTGGACACAAATGATCCTTATCGTATTCTATGGCGTTATATTATTGATGCAAATGCTGACCCTGTGATGGCTTTAGATGAATTGAAAAAAGCAAAAGTAGACTCAGTTGATGACCGTTTTGCATGGAATATTGTTGATGTAATTAGCGGTGATTTATCTGAAAAAGTCTTTTTTGATAATATTGCTAACGCGGCAGAAGGCAATGAAGACTTAGCGCAACGTTTATGTGAAGCTTATTATTATTTAGGACATTGGCATATGAATAATAATAATTTAACGCAAGGTATCTATTATCTGAAGTTAAGTGTCGCGACAAACGTCAAAGAGTTTATTGAGTATAAGTATGCGATTATTGATTTAGCAACGATACAAAGTAAATTGCTAAAAGATGCAGAAGAAGCGCAGCAAGAGCAACAAGCGTTATAAATATAAAAGTCAAACGGATAACATCAATAGTATCCGTTTGACTATTAGCAATTCACATATTAAAAATATGTTTAAGTCTTTATTTCCCTTGTATTTTTAAAGTCTTGAGAACTAAATTCATTCAGCAGTTCAATTTCACCATCCACTTTAAATTGTAATTAATTGATTTTGTAGCCTTGGTTAATAGGGGATGCTACTTTGTATTGCTTCACGATTATATCCAGCTTTTCTTTTCCGCTTAGCAAAGCATTAGTTGCTAAATTTCAATCGAGTTAAAGTATGTCAAATATCATAGATTTTAAAGAACTAAAAACAAGAATAAAAATAGCCTCTAAAAAATCATTCGAAAATATTGAAAGTAAATATGGAAAGGGTTCGGTTACTGGATATGCTTTATGTACTGATGATAGTGCAATGACAATTTTTCATGTTACAAACATTCAGAAATCGACTGAATCGAATTATGAGTTTTCACCAGTAGAGTGGAGAATTGATTATAAGCCAGAGTTATTCGATGCTACGTAAATTAATTGAAGAGAGATTAGAAAAGCAATATGATGATGAATACGAAGATAAATTTGAAGAAATTGTTAGAGAAACTTACGATTCATTTGTAAATGCATTGCATGAATTAAAGCTAGAAGGTGTTTTTTCTGATGATGTTTTTTTAACCGTCGTCAGCACAGATCCAAGTGACAATATGATTTTGAATGCTAGGAAAGCTAATAAACAATTAAACTCTCAATCTACATTAAAAAAATGGGAAAGCTCACAGTCTCAATCTAACTAACAAGATATTAAAGCAGGACTATAATCTTCCCCCACTTTACTGGACACCCATCGTCTTTAAGTTGTAATTAATTGATTTTATAGCCTTCAATTAGTGTGGATCCGCTATTTTCTTCTCGGCCAAGATAAAGTGAATACCTAATGGAAAAATGTATTGTCTTGTTCATAATATAGAGAAGTTAAGGAATAGTTTACATTAAGCCAAGGGCTAAGCCCTTTAACCTCAATAATATAGTCTAATTACCCTCATTAACGCCTCTACAGCTCAAATTAATCAATCATTTATTGAAAATCCGAATTATCTATTGGAATCTCAACTAAATATGAATTAATGTGGTTATTTATTTTAAATAATCAGGCTGGAAATGAGAAATTCTACCGCCTCGTTAATTGCCCTCAAGTTTGGATATCATATATGAGTCAAAGAAGTATATTTATGCCTGAAGAGCAGAAGCATATTGTAGCTTCTCACAACACCTTCTCTAATGATGTTGTTGGTGTATTTGCATTTGGGATGGGCATTTCTTCTTTAGCTAGTACTAATGCAAGTGGCTTAGCTTCAATTTCATTTGTATTTTGCTGTATCTGGATGTTTTATAAAGGAATACTTATTTATCCAATACTTCGTCGAGCGTATCAAGGTATTCCTTGGTGGCAACAGACAATCGATGGTTTGTTAGAAAATATGATTTACTTAATTGGGTTAGGGTTTGTCGGTTTTGTTGCTTTGGGCTTAATAACAAGTGAAACGTTTGATACCTTTTCATTGGCAAAAATGTGGTCATCTACAGGCAACTAACAAGGTTAAATCTGAATTAATTCAACCATCAGATAAAGACTGGACCCATCGACTTTAAGTTGTAATTAATTGATTTTATAGCCTTCAATTAATGGGTGTCCGATATTATTAATTCCAGACAAGCTGATGAACGCGGCGTTAGCTACTAAAACATTGCAGTAATTCTGAACTGTTCTAGTTGACCAAGAAATATATCAATATATACAAAATGGGAGTTGTAATTGTGTTTTTTAAAAAAGGTAATAAATCCTCTAAAATTAATCTAGGTATTATGGAAGCAGAAGCAGAATCGAGTGCATCTTCTTCAGTAAAATTAATTGATGTATTCCATGACGATCTAGGAGTTCTCGAAGATCTATCTAGTCAAAAATTTATTGTAATTGGAAGAAAAGGTGCTGGTAAAAGTGCACTTGCTAGTTATATTTTTCAAACAATGGAAAATGATCCAACAGATGAATGTGAAATAATAAAACACGATGCAATTGAACGTGAATTAAATTTGCAAGGGCTTGAATCTGGTAGTGTACTTGGTCTTGATTTTTACAAGTGGCTCGTAATGGTCACCTTAATAGAATTACTACTGAAACATGAACACCTTTTTGGTGATTTAAAATCTTTCGACAAACTTAAAGAATTCATTGAAATCAATAGAGGCGGTGTAAGAATCACAGAAAGAAAAGTGGCTAATGTGGAGTTATCTAGATCTAATGGGACTAACTTCGAATTGGGAATTGATGCAAAACCACTTAAATCTTTTATGAAAACTAATGATTTAACTTCTGTCAAACAAGTGAAAAATAGCCCTTCAATTTATGAAGTTTTACCTGACTTGGAAAAAGTGATTAATAAATTATTAGCGTGCGCATCTAGAACCGCTAATGATAATACTTATTGTCTTATCTTTGATGACCTAGATATCGGCTTTAATTCGTCAAGCAAAGATAGTGTTTCAAACTTGATTGCTCTTCTACGTGCAACAAAACAACTCAACCATAAGTGGGATCGTTATAACTTTAAATGCCTCATTTTATTAAGAGATGATGTTGAGAGGTTACTTTCGAGTAGGGAAAGTGATTTGAATAAACTTTTCTCATCATACAGCACAACTTTAAATTGGTACTGTAAGGGAGATGATACACCAGATTTAAGAGCATTTATTGAAAGACGAATTTCAAGAGCATTCAAAGAAGCACAAGGTATCAATAATGCAACATGGCTTAACTTAACTAACACATTGTTTAAAGACGTTATAAACAAAACTTTTTGCAGACCAAGGGATTTAATTGCTTTTTTTGAGCCTTTAAATAGCGAAGAATTTAAATATCCTTTAACAAATGATGAAACTCAGAAATTAGCACGTAGTTACGGGCAACATATTCAAAGAGAGTTTCAAAATGAATTATCTTCCTTTTATTCTAAGGAAGAAATCAAGCTTATTATTAAAATACTTAAAAAAGTTCATGATGATGAATCTAAAATATCTGAATTACTTCCTCTTTTCGAAGACTCAGATTTAGATGCTCAAGAAGTTTTAAAAGACTTATATAATCGTTCATTTCTTGGTATGAGAAACTCGAAAGGGCATGTGTTCTTTAAGTATAAATTTTTAAAGGGCCATACTTATGGAGCAGAGTTGAACTTAGACCATGACCATAAGCTATTAACTCACACTGTATTTGAACATCAATTTCAAGATTTCTATTAAATTCAGTGTGTAATCGCAGCTAACAAGTGACTATGGTGTCAAATCCTAATTTTAATTCATTTTAGGATCTCACATGACACCATCTCTAACCATCGAATTTAATATGATAACCATCTTGCGAACGCAGGCTATTATTGCTGTTTTCTTTGGCTTTCCTGCGGTCACTAATCGTTGATATGTGTTTTTGAAAACGGGATTACACTGCATTGCTGACATCATTGCCATGTACATGACGGTTCTTATTTTATGGCGGCCACCACGTATGTTTCGTTGACCTTCATAACAGCCACTTTCTTTATTAAATGGGGCTACACCAATTAAGGACGCTGCTTGTTTATTTGGAAAAGACTGGAGAAAAGACTGGACACCCATCGACTTTAAGTTGTAATTAATTGATTTTTTAGATCTTAATTAATGGGTATCACTATTATTATTCAGCTTTTCACAGACTTTAAGGCGGAGAAGTCTCACGCTAATGTGGCTGCGATATGGTCACCGTTGAGCTTTTCCAATCGATGAATTCTTTTTAGTAAAGCCAAGCAGGATGTTTGGATTAGTTGAGGCTAGTGGATGGATGCACGTCCGAAACGGTACGTTTAAAATGAGTGATTTGATTGGATAAGAAAGCTATTCGGTGTCAGTCTTTTTGCCTGTTGTGGGTAAAAAGTTTCTTCTGAGCAAGAAAAAGTAAAGTCGCTGACAGGGCGAAAATACTGAAATTAATCATCTAAACGCTACAACGAGCGAAGACGAGTTAAAGCAATTAAATATTGGAAAACTACTCATTGAATTCATTTTAGTAAGGCTAAACAGGATGTTTAGATTAGTTGAGGCTAGTGCATGGATGTGCGTCCGAAACATTGCGTTTAAAATGAGTGATTTGCTTGGATAAGAAAGCTATTCAGTGTCAGTCTTTTTGCCTGCTGTGGGTAAAAAGTTTCCTCTGACCAAGAAAAAGTCAAGTCGCCGATAGGGTAAACATACTGCAATTAATGATCTCAATACCACAACGAGCAAAGACCAGTTAAAGGGCAATCAAATTAGTCAATAATATCGAGGTAAAGACTGGACACCCATTGACTTTAAATTGTAATTAATTGATTTTATAGTCTTTAATTAATGAGTGTTCGCTATTATTATTCAGCTTTTCACAGACTTTAGGGGCGGAGAAGTCTCACGCTAATGTGGCTGCGATATGGTCACCGTTGAGCTTTCCCAATCATTGAATTCATTTTAGTAAAGCCAAATAGGATGTTTAGATTAGTTGAGGCTAGTGCATGGAGCGATTTATGCGACAGCATAGTGTTATGAGCGGGCTAAGCGCTGCTTGCCCCTTGTATGTCCGAAACGGTACGTTTAAAATGAGTGATTGGATTGGATAAGAAAGTGATTCGGTGTCAGTCTTTTTGACTGTTGTGGGTAAAAAGTTTCTTCTGACCAAGAAAAAGTCGCCGACATCGCGAACATACTGCAATTAATCATCTCAAAACAACGACGAGCGAAGACCAGTTAAAGGGCAATCAAATCAGTCAATAATATCGTAGAAATATCAATTCCCACAGGGAGCATGGGAACTAGGATATCCCCATGCAGACCATGAGGACTATATACGTTGAAGTACGGGAACTAAAAAGCAGTACCATTTCTGCGCTGAATAACTACTTGCCTAAAGTTGCTTTAAAATCTTCATATCCAAACTCATTCAATAGTTCAATTTCACCATCTACTTTTTCAAAGTAAATACTTGGCATTTTTAAACCATTAAACCAGTTCAATTTGACCATGGTATAACCAGCACTGTCTAGTAAATGTAGTTTTTGACCTATTTCTAACGGCTCATCAAACTGGTAAAGGCTGGACACCCATCGACTTTAAGTTGTAATTAATTGATTTTATAGCCTTCAACTAATGGAGAGCTACTATTTTGTTTTAATTATTTTACAAGGTACTTTAAAAGCTGTTGCTTTAACTCATCGTATAACTGCTGTTGCACTTCCTCTAGCTGATATTTACTGCGATCTAAGCACACTCGCAGGCTACCAAGTTTAGGTAACCCATCTAATCTAGTCACAGTATCTGGTTGACCAAAGGAGGAGCGAACCGTAATACCTAATCCTGCTTCAACCGCTCGCCATAGATCACTTAAACTTCTCCCCACAAAATTAATTTTCCAGGGGATTCCATGATGGTCTAATGCTTGTGTCGCTTGTTGTTTTATGCCACAAACGCCATCAAGCATGACTAAGGGAATGGGTTTAGACAATTGAACGGATTCCTTTAAGTGTGCATTGATTGGACCATACCAATGTAGTGGTAATTCTGCCAACAACTCACTGTATGGAGCTGCTTTTTCGCCTTCCCAACCTAATGAAAAGTCTAAATCGCCAGATTGGATCCCTGAGATGAGTGCTTTATGGCGACCCACAAATGATTGAAGTTGTAATTGAGGGTGAAAACGTGAAAATGCACCCAATAATTGAAGTAATAACACTTCGCTGAAGTCTTCTTGTAAACCAAAAGCGACTTTAGTCTCTAGTGTATTTCCACCTAGTCGATGCAGTGCTTCATCGTTTAATTTCAGCATACGTCGAGCATAAGCCAAAATTATTTCCCCTGCCTCGGTTGGTCGAAGGTGCCGACCAACTTTAGTAACCAAGGCTGTATTGCATTGTTGTTCCAGTTTTTTAAGTTGAGCGCTAGCAGCTGAAGGCGAACGATTAAGTCGTTCAGAAGCAAGTGCAAAGTTACCTAACTCGATACCAAGTACAAAACACCTTAGGGCATCTAAATCTAAATTACGCATGTTAATCATCCATAAAATCAAAACTGTTTGTTTTAATAGTTTTGATTTTTCAAATTAAAAAGTCAACTTATAATTACCCATGAATTAAATCATCTAGGAGAAGTATATGACGACTAAAGAACAAGAGCTGCTTACTATGTTTAGCAAAGTGGCTCCTCAATTTCATAATCTTACGCTTGATGTCTTGTTTGGTGAAGTGTGGACAGAACAAACGTTAACTCAACGAGAACGTAGTTTGATTACCGTTGCAGCGTTGGTTTCCTTAAATCGAGTTGAACAACTTCCAGGGCATTTAACCCGAGCCTTGAGTAATGGTATTAGTGTAGAAGAGTTGAGCGCAACAATAACGCATCTGGCTTTTTATACTGGGTGGCCAACGGCCGCTTCTGCGATAGAACGATTAGGTGAAATGAATACACTGAGGGATTGCTAATGCCTTTTACACGTATATCAATGAATCGTGAACTATTTGAAACTCATCAACAGGAAGTTTCAGTTATTTTACAGCAGTGTTTAGAAACATATTTCGATGTTCCGAAGGGGGATTGTTTTCAGCTATTTGATGTTCATAGCCAGCAACAAAAGGTTTTTGATAAATATTATCCGGACCTAACAGAAGGACGAAATGACGCTGGTATTTTATTTCATATATTCGCAGGAAAACCACGTAGTCAAGAGCAAAAGCGCGCATTGTATAAAGCGCTTTGTGAATGTCTCGTGCAGCGTACGAATATTAATAAAGAAGATGTTATGGTGATACTTCAATTCAATAATCGAGAGGATTGGTCTTTTTCATCGGGCCTTTCTGCTAGTGATATAAAAGGAAACATAAAATGATAATAAAGTGATGGTAAAGTGCTTGGAAAGTGCTGGACACCCATCGACTTTTTAATTGTAATTAATTGATTTTATAGCCTTTAATTAATGGGTGTTCGCTATTATTATTCAGCTTTTCACAGACTTTGAGGCGGAGAAGTCTCACACTAATGTGGCTACGGCATGGTCACCGTTAAGCTTTCCCAATCAATGAATTCATTTTAGTAAAGCCAAACAGGATGTTTGGGTTAGTTGAGGCTAGTGCATGGAGCGATTTATGCGACAGCATAGTGTTATGAGCGGGCTAAGCGCTGCTTGCCCCTTGTACGTCCGAAACGGTGCGTTTACAATGATTGATTTGATTTTATAAGAAAGCGATTCGGTGTCAGTCTTTTTGCCTGTTGTGGGTAAAAAGTTTCTTCTGACCAAGAAAAAGTGGAGTTGCCGACAGGGCGAACATACTGCAATTAATCATCTCAATGCCACAATGAGCGAAGGCGAGTTAAAGGGCAATCAAATCAGTCAATAATATGGTAGAAATATCAAGTCCCACACAGAGCATGGGAGTTAGGGGATCCCCACGCAGACCATGGGGACTATAAACGCTGAAGTGGGGGAGCTAAAAAGCAGTACATTTCTAGGCTGAATAACTACTTACCTAATGTTGCTTTAAAATCCTCATATCCAAACTCATTCAATAGCTTAATTTCACCATCTACTTTTTCAAAGTAAATACTTGGCATTTTTAAACCATTAAACCAATTCAGTTTGACCATGGTATAACCTGCACTGTCTAGTAAATGTAGTTTTTGACCTATTTTTAACGGCTCATCAAATTGTGTTTCACAAAACTGATCGCCGGCTAAACAAGAACAAGAGCCAATAATATAGGGATGCGTTCCTGTATCGCTTGCTTCTTTAACTGATGCAGGTTCATTGTAGATTAAGGTATCTAAACGATGTGCTTCTGTTGCGCTATCAACAATCGCTGTTTGTTTTTCATTTTCGACAATATCGATAACACTGACCACTAAATCAGCGGTACGTGTGATTATTGCTTCACCTGGCTCTAGGTAAACTTGTAATTGGTGTTTCTCCGAGAATGCCTTTAATGCTAACCCTAATTTTTCAATTGGGTAATCAGGGTAAGTAAAAAAGATACCGCCACCTAAGCTTAACCAATCTAATTTATCTAAATAGTCAGCAAAGGTTGAAGAGATATGATCTAATACGGCAATGAAAGCATCAACGTCTTTATTTTCACAATTCATATGAAACATAAAACCATCAACTTTATTTAATACTGTTAAGTCGAGTAATTGTTGTTTCACACCAAGGCGAGAATAGGGACGTGCTGGGTTAGCCAAGTCCTGTCCTGCTACGCTCATTTCTGGATTAATTCTTAAACCTAATGAGGCACTTTGATGGCAAGTTTCATAATGTGCATTGAGTTGCGATAAGGAGTTGAATATTATCTTATCTGCTAGTGGTTTTACCGCTTCAATATCCGCATTTGAATAGCCAACACTATAGGCATGTGTTTCACCGCCAAAAGTCTCATGCCCAAGCTTTACTTCATAGGGACCAGAGCTTGTTGTGCCATCTAGATAGGGTTTGATGGTGTCAAATGTGCCCCAAGTAGAAAAACATTTTAAGGCTAAGACTAATTTAGCACCTGAAATCTCTTTTAGCTTTTTGGCCTTTTCAAGATTATTAATCAATGCTTGTTCATTGATCATGAAATAAGGCGTGTTTAAACTTTCTTTATTAAGTGGTTGTGTGCTTGATATCATGGCATGCCCAAATAAAATAAAGGCGAACTTGATGTCGCCTTGAATTGATATTAATTGAAGTGAAGCTTATTCAGCTTCAAGCTCCATCACTTCCCAGCTTAAGCCTATTGTTGGCATTAAATCTAAAAAATGATCCGGGTTTAATTGTTCAACATTAAACAGGCCTTTGTCACTCCACTTACCTTGGAAGTATAACAGTGCGGCTGTGATCGCTGGTACACCCGTTGTGTAAGAGATTGCTTGGTGTTCAACCTCATTATATGACGCTTTATGGTCACAAATATTATAAATAAAGATACTTTTTGCTTTACCTTCTTTTTTACCACGTAACCAAGTACCAATACAGGTTTTACCTGTGTAACCAGGTGCGAGTGATGTTGGATCAGGTAGTATCGCTTTTAATACTTTAAGTGGTTCAACGGTAATGCCGTCACAGGTTGTAACCGGTTTGGTATCCAATAAACCAATAGTGCGCATAACGTTAAAGAAGTTTAAGTAACTGTCTGAAAAGCCCATCCAAAACTCGATACGTTTAGCAGGAATGAACTCGGCCATAGAGCGTACTTCATCGTGTGCCATTGAGTAGACTTTTTGTTTACCGACAACAGGGAAGTCAAATTCCATCATACGACTATGACAAGGCACTTGATTCCATTTTCCATCTTCATAATAAAAAGAGTCACCTTGGATCTCGAGCATATTGGTTTCAGGGTCAAAGTTAGTGGCAAATTTTTGACCGTGGTCACCAGCATTAACATCCATCACATCGATGCTATCAATTTCGTCGAACAAGTGTTTGTGGGCATAAGTAGCAAATACACTCACTACACCTGGATCAAAACCTGCACCTAAAATACCTGTGATTCCGGCTTCTTTAAAGCGCTCTGTAAAGGCCCATTGTGGATCGTAAGCTTCAGGTACTTGCTGGCCTGGGCTACATAAATCAGTCGCAACTGAGGTATCTAAGTAAGCTGTTTTGGTTTGTACACAAGCTTCCATTATTTTAACGTTCACCCATGGCGGTCCAGCGTTAATAACCAGTTTAGGTTGAACATCTTCAATTAATGCAATCAATGATTCAATATCATCTGCATCAATGGCAACAGCATTAATTGTTTTAGACGTATCTTTTAGGTTGTTACGCCCTTTGATAGAGGTGATGATTTTTTCACACTTTGAAAGGGTGCGAGAAGCAATAGTAATATTACCAAATACATCATTATTTTGTGCACACTTATGTGCGATAACCCAACCTACGCCACCGGCGCCAATTTGTAGTATAGACATTGACATTCCTATTCTTTATATACGATTTCTTTAAATTATTTTTAACTAACGACGGCTTAACAACGTAATCCGTGTTAGTTATCTCATTGTTTATTAATTATTTTGTGTTGATTAGTGCAAGTGTACTGTGTTCAATTTTTTCCAGTAATAAATCAAAATCACTAAGCGTTAAACATGGGCTAAGTAACGTAAATTTAAGTACTAACTTGCCATCAACTTTTGTTTCTGCAATCACAGCATTACCCGAGGTAAGTAACTGTAAGCGTAACGTTTGGTGTAATTGATTAAATTGCTGGTCGCTTAAATCACCCTGAATTTCCGAAGATAAGCGAAATAAAACAGTTGATAATAGAGGCGTGCAACATAGCTCAAAATGCTTGTGTTGTTGGATCTTTGTCGCAACTTGTTGTGTTAACGATAATAAATAATCATAAAACTCACCAAACTGTTTTACGCCTACAGCCTTTAATGTCATGAACATTTTTAATGCATCAAAACGCTTGGTTGTTGCAATGCTTTTATCCACTAAGTTTGGTAATTCATCGCCTTCTCGGTTTAAATAGTCGGCGTGATGTAATAATGTATTAAAGTTTGCTTTATCTTTAATTAGCAGGGCACCACAACTAATTGTTTGATAGAAGAGTTTATGGAAGTCGACGCTAATTGAGTCTGCTGATTCAATGCCTTTTAACCGTGATTTATGCTGTTCGCTTAATTGTAGTGCAGCGCCATACGCGCCATCGACATGTGACCAACAACCTGCTGCTTTTGCAATATCAACAACGGTTTGTAGATCATCAATAGCACCGTGGTCTGTCGTGCCTGCCATTGCAACCACCGCAAAAGGTAATAACCCATCAGCTTTTAATGTATCAATAGTGTGTTGTAACGCTTGAGTATCAATTTTGCCTTGAACGTTGGTTTTTACTAATACGACACTGCGTTCGCCAAGTCCCATTAATGACGCGGATTTTTGTACTGTAAAGTGGCTTTTATCAGAGCAAATAATACGCATTTTAGATGAGTACTCAGGTAAGCCATTTTGCTGTACATCATGTTGCGATTGTTGGTAAGCAAACCAATCACGAGCTAATAGCAATCCCATTAAATTACTTTGTGTTCCACCGCTAGTAAAGACACCATCAGCGCGCTCACCTAATTGATAAATGTCACATAACCAATCCACTATTTTTTGCTCTACAAACGTCGCTGCGGGTGCTTGATCCCATGAATCCATTGATTGATTCAAAGCGGCGATAAAATGCTCTGCGACAATTGATGCAATTAAAGGCGGCGTATGCAAATGCGCAATCGTATGAGGGTGCTGAACAAGCAAGGAGTTTTTAGCAATCAGCGCATTAGTTTCTTGGATAACATTTTCTAATGAACTGGGTGTTGAAAAATCCACCGCATTAATTTGTGCTTTCAATTGCACAGGCTCAAGTCCAGAGTAAGGCGCGTTGGCCTCCTGAAATAGTTGATTGATTGCTTGTTGAGTCTGCTTAGTTGCTTGCTCAAAAGCTTGGTTATCTCCAAGTTGAGCAAAATACTGAGACCAATTGTTAGACCATGTCATTATTGAGCACCCGCTGCTAGCTGAATGGCCTTTTCAAACGTATCAATGACAAAATTTATTTGTACTTCACTGATGATTAATGGCGGCAAGAAGCGTAATACTGCACCTTGACGTCCACCTTTTTCAATAATCAAACCGAGTTCAAGTGCTGCACGTTGAATTTTTGCTGCTAATTCAGGATCGGCTTCAGGGTGGCCTAAGTTGTTTATTTGACCCGGCTTAATCATTTCTACCCCATTCATTAAGCCGCGGCCGCGCACTTCACCGATTTGTGGGAAGTTAGCTTGTATACGACGTAATCCACTGCGTAATTGTTCTCCGCGTGTTGCCGCATTCTCCGTTAAATTATCACGTTGAATAATTTCTAATGTTTTAGCACCACTTGCCATTGCAAGTTGGTTACCACGGAATGTCCCTGTATGTTCACCGGCACTCCAACAATCAAACTTTTCATGAAATAAGATAACTGACATCGGCATACTGCCACCAATTGCTTTTGATAAAATTAATATATCAGGTTCAATACCAGATGCTTCAAAAGCAAAATGATCACCACTACGCCCAATTCCACATTGAATTTCATCAAATATTAATAGAATGCCATGCTCAGTAGTAATACGGCGTAATGCTTGTAGCCATTCTTTAGGGGCAGGGAGAACACCGCCTTCGCCTTGAATAGGCTCAACAATGATTGCAGCGGGTTTGGTTATGCCTGATTCATCATCACATAAAACAGACTCAATATAACGAATACTTTGTGAAGCACCTTGCTCGCCACCTAAACCAAATTTACAACGTAAATGGTATGGAAAAGGCATAAAATGAACATCCGACATTAAACCTGTGCGACGACTTTTTGCACCTAAGTTACCGGTAAGCGCTAATGAACCATTGGTCATACCGTGATAAGCGCCATGGAACGAGAGCATGGTATTACGCTTGGTATAGAGCTTTGCTAATTTAATAGCTGCTTCAACGGCGTCTGCACCAGAAGGTCCACAAAATTGAATGCGCGCAGTTTTGGCGAAATTAGTCGGTAAAAATTGCATAACAGCTTTAGTAAATGCTTCTTTACTTGGCGTTGTTAAATCTAAGGTTTGATAAGGGACACCTGCATTGATTTGATTAATCAATACTTGGTTTATCTCACTGTGGTTATAACCTAATGGTAATGCGCCTGCGCCTGCTAAACAATCTAGATAAACTTGTCCTTTGGTATCTTCAACAATCACACCACGACTTGTTTTAATCGCAATAGGTAAGCGACGAGGGTATGAGCGTACTTCAGACTCATAATGCTCTTGGCTTAATAACACTTGATCGGGCGTTAAGTCATAAGCCGACCTCACTACAGGTACTTCGAGCTCATTTGTTGGGTGGCACTCTGGTGCTAAATTTAGGACGTTAGACATGTTACGCTCCGCTAAATTGAAAAAATACAACAGAAAATTCTGCTTATTTAAATAATCAGATATATAAAATATGAATAGCAATAATTTTTAATGACAGATAAATATAAAACTTAAATACAATGTGCTTGGTTGACACAAAATATGCGTAGACTGTTTAAACTCAAGGTTCTACAGTCAGTGGCTCTCTAAGTTTTAATAAATATTGTTCTTGAGGTGTTAAATAACGAATAAGAGGTTCAGATGAATCAATGTAAATATATTGCATTGTAAAAACCTCCTTTAAGTCGTTTCGTTATTTAAAATATGGGGTGATTTATAAAATCGCGCGCATTCTAACATCGTTTATAATTCGTGCAAGTGTAAAAGTACTTTATTTAAATAAAAAATAAGATGCTACTAACCTATTGATTTTAAATAAATGTATCTCTCTATCCATTATGGATAATTTAGATCATTTTCTTTTCATTTGTGGGGGTTCTATCAATACTCTTAAATAAACTAGCCATCTGACTTGGTTGATCATAACTATCTGGTTTAAAATAATTATTTCTGAATAAAATACACAATGTTGTAAACAAGTGAGCTAATGTGTCAAATATCAAACAAATATTAGTCGTTGATGATGATCAATCGATCCGCGAGTTATTATCTGAATATTTAACTAAGATGGGGTTTTCTGTTAACTCGGCTGCAGATGGCATTGAAATGGCACTACAACTTAAAATAAGTCAACCTGACCTTATTATTCTTGATGTGATGATGCCGGGCGATGATGGTTTTGTTTTATGCCAACGTGTGAGACAAGAATCTAATGTCCCGATTATTATGCTAACTGCCAATTCCGATGAAGTGGATAGAGTATTAGGTTTAGAGATTGGGGCCGATGACTATATGGCGAAACCCTTTAGTCCACGCGAATTATTGGCGCGCGTTAAAGCACTATTACGCCGCAGTGCATTCCATCAAGAGACAGTGCCAACAACAAAACCAAGATATATCCAATTTTCCGGTTGGAAGCTAGATACGTTACAGCATAGTTTAAGCAGTGATGAGCACGAAGCCTTATCTTTAACGGGGGCTGATTTTCAATTATTGATGTTATTTCTCGACAATCCTAACCAAGTTATCTCTAGAGATAGGATTTGCCAAGCATTACATGGGCGCAATGCGTTTGCTAATGAACGTGGAATCGATGTGCATCTTAGTCGCTTACGTCAAAACCTAGGTGATGATGCTAAAAGCCCACAGATTATAAAAACGTTACGTGGGGCAGGTTATGTTTGGATAGCTGAAGTTCAAGTATTGAATGAGTAGGTAAAGGGGACTGACTGACATGCTTAGTCGTTTCGAGATAAAGCACTATCATCAACCAGAGAGGATAGTGCTACAACTAGATTAATCCGCCTTAATAGTACTTTTAACCAACCACTTTTGTATGCTGAATAAGATTAAGTCACATATGATCAACTCAATGGTCGACTCTAAAATATGAGCAAAGTCTAAATTAAATTCATTACCACGGAATAAAGCGACAACAAGTAATACGATTGACACGCCTATCAGTAACATCATTATTAAACCGAGTGCATTACTTAATGTGATGATAACGGCTCTGGTGTTTGTTTTTAACTCTTTAATTAAATCCTCTTTACTTACATCAGGGCGTTTTGTTTGAATGTTAACTAATTTTGCAGCAAAGCTATTTACCGTTAAAGCGATAGTATAAGTGGTTAATATGAAAGCAACTTTTTGGCTATTAACAAAAGAGGTTAAGAACTCTGCAACCCAGGTCGCAAAAGGGGAGGACTGTGAGTCAGCGTAAATAAAGTCAAAAGCAAACAGGAAACTTAATACCAGTGCAGGGATACCAAATAATAATGTAATAATGCACAGCAGTTTAAAATGTTCTAAATATCGATGACGTATAAACATCGAAATAATTATGTTCGTTAATATCTTCATATTTAGTTTGCCTTAGTGTGTTAATTACGATTAATAATGTTTAGTCGTCATCAATGAGTCATCTTATATGTTAAGAGTATATATAACCTCATTATTTTGTGAACATTTAGTTAAAAATTACACTAGTTAAGCATTAAATCAAGGCTTTAAAAATAGTGGCTATCACTGCTGGCTTATTGATATTGCTATGATGTTAACGAAAACTTCAGTATCACTGTGCTTATACTTTACAGCTTGAGTTAAAAATTCAATCAACTTTAAATTTTTACCGATTAAAATTTCACTTTATTTTGATCAATAAATACCTGTTGCTGCGCCACCGATTACGGCATTATCTGGCTTTAGCTACATTAATTCAGCACCTATTACACAGTTTTTACTGATATAAATGGATCTTTCAAAGTTAATTTGATGAACTGTAGGCTTACTGAGTAGTGCTTTTTTATTTTCATAGGTGCATTTAAAAGGTAATTGATACTGATGTTTCATTATTCTATTTTTATTTTATTAGGTTCTTTTTTTCTGATCGAAGAAATACAAGCCAAACAGTCTTTAAGGGTGACTGCAAGCGCTTATACCTCAAGAGCTGGTGAGACTGACTCCACGCCTAACATTGCAGCCTGGGGCGATACTTTAAAACCAGGTATGAAGTCGATTGCTGTTTCTAGAGACTTAATCAAAATGGGATTAACCCATAATCAAGAAGTGCGGATTGAAGGTTTTAAGGGCACATTTAGAGTACTCGATAAAATGCATTACCGCTGGAAAAAGAAAATCGATATTTACATGGGTAATAATGTTCAAAAAGCCAAACAATGGGGCAGGAGAAAAGTGACCATCCATTGGACGAAAAATAAAAAGTAATAGTGGTGACTCAATCTTATTACATTTTACTTAGGTGAAGTTTGTTTTGGTTTTTTATTTTGACGCAAGCAGGGAGA